>JAKEER010000512.1 GCA_022616615.1 Acidobacteriota bacterium | reverse complement strand
GACTTCTTGCTGTTGGTCAACAGCACGCATTCCCAGGACACGCTCAAGATTGAAGACTCCTGCGCCCACTGCACCCAGTCCATCACCATGATCATTGAACGGGTCAAGAGGATCTCGCCCAGCGGGGCGCTTGTGTTTCGCGGAGGTGGTTGAGGGATCAATAATCTCTTCAGGTCTGAAGAGCACCTCAAAGAATGGCTGAAGCGTTATCCCGAGTTTGCGGATCGAGAGCGGATGACGGTGGCTGAGTTTCTGAGGCGCAATTGGAAGTAAGTGGGGATTACGCGCTGCGGAATGCTGCTTTATCCGCTCAAATGATTGATGTAAGGGAGGCGAGTTCGACCTTCAAGCTCCTTTGGTTAGGAATACAGCACATCAGTCATCATCGGTGGTCAACTGCGAGTAGCGAAGCCCTCTACTGCTCCTTGGACGAGTTCACCGATTAAGAATTCCTGAGAGCCAATATCAGCTACCTCAGGTGCTTTTCAATCTTGGCGCGTGTCTCCCGGAATTTCTTGAGGCTCTTCCGCAGCACCGGTTGCCTTCGCGCGATCATCGAGCGCCCAGTAGGTTTTTTCGACAGGACGGGGAAGGTCGGGCAGTTCTCCGCAGCGTCTCCGCAGAGGGTGAAACGGTATCGATGGAATCCATGTTCGACTGACTTCAAGGACTGGCCTTCCAGATTGATGCCGATTTCATTCATAACCTGAACTGGCCTGGGATTGATGCCGACCGCTTTGGTTCCCGCACCCATCGCATCGATGAAATCACTTGCCAACTAACGTTCGAACCAGCCCTTCGGCCATGTGACTCCGGCAGGAGCTCCCGTACGCAAAAACAACACTCTTGATTTGCGTTTATTGCCGATTGAGCCTTTGATACCAAAGTACAGTCTCAGTCCCTGGATAGGATCTGGTCGTAAAGGGCGAAGGCGGTTTGGCCGGAAACGGCATTCTCATGCCTCGAGTGCGGTGAAGCCAGCTCTGCCGACTGCGTCCTTGAGCTGCTGCTCTTGCACTTTCGCCGGCTCGTAGCGCACCGTCACGTGTTTTTGCGGCACTTTCGACTTAACCTCTCGGACGCCCGTGAGCGCGCTGAGCGCCGTGGTGATCTTCTCAGCGCATCCTTCACAGACCATACTCGGGACCAAGAATTCTTTCTCGGCGAGCGGAACGGTTTCTGCCATCTCCACCCCTCCAAGATTCATGCCCCGGATCCGGAGTGTATTCAGAAGGATGGCGAAGATGCTCGTGATCATTACGACGATTGCCAGCGACGACGTGATCAGTCCCATCGCCGCCAGGACCATTCCGACGATGTTGAAGAGCACGGCGACAACGACATTTCCCGTCATCGTGCGGTAGCTTGCCTTGCCTAAGATCAGAGCGCTGGAGACATCTTCGATCCTATCGCTGACCAGGATCACGCCAGCCGACTCAATCGCCACATCTGTGCCGGCACCGATTGCGATACCCACATTTGCTTGCGCAAGCGCCGGGGCATCGTTAATGCCATCACCGACCATGGCGACCTTGCGGCCCTCGGCTTGGAGCGCTTCAATCACAGAGACCTTCTCCGCGGGAAGCAGTTCCGCCCGGACCTCTTCAACACCCAGCCGCTTGCCGATCGCCTCGGCCACGCGTCGAGCGTCACCCGTCAGCATGACTGTCTTGAGGCCTCGCTGCCGGAGCTTATCCATCAGCCGTTCCGCACCACGCCGCGGCGTATCCTGGAGAGCGAGCGCGCCAATAGTTTTTCCACCGCGCGCCACAACGACCACAGTCTTACCTTCAGCGCTGAGAGTTTCGATCTTCGACCGGACGTTATCGGTCAGGCGAACTCCGCGCTCCTCAATAAACGAGGGCTTGCCCGCGATGACTTCTGTTTCCTCTACGGTCCCCAAAACACCCCTGCCGGGCAAGGCGCGAAATCCTTGGGCAGCGACTCTCTTCGCTCCTTCACGCTCTGCGAAGAAGCTGATGGCTTGACCAATAGGATGCTCCGAAGCGGCTTCCACGGCTCCTGCATAGGCGAGCAACTCCTTTGGTTCGATCTCAAAAGGCACAACGTCTGTCACTGTCGGACGGCCATAGGTGAGTGTACCGGTCTTGTCGAAGACCACCGTATCAGCGGTTGACAGTTCGTGGAAAACCTCGCTTGCCTTCACCAGCAGGCCAATGGAGATTCCTTTGCCGCCGGCGATGGCGGCCAGCATTGGCGTCGTGATCCCGAGGGCGCAGGGATAGCCCATGATGATGGTCGTGAGTAAGACCAGGGTCGCCTGCGTGTAATTGCCGGTCAAGAGCGCCCAGCCAATGAACGCCAGCCCGGCGACGATGAATACTACTGGACCGTAGTAGTTCATTAACCGATCAGCCAGCAACTCCAGCGGTGGCTTGCGTTCGGCGATCTGCGTCATGAGACGTACGATCTGGCTCAGGAAACTGTCCTGGCCTACTCTAGTGACGCGGATCTGTAGTGCACCATCGAGATTCAGTGTTCCACCGATGACCTTGGCGCCGACCTCCTTGGCGGACGGCACCGATTCTCCTGTAAAGCTTGATTCATCGACGCTGGCGATGCCCTCGATGACTTCACCATCGAGCGGGATGCGCTCGCCCGGTCGCACGATGGCCATCTCGCCAACGGCGACGTCGCTGGTTAACACATCCACCGTCTGAGCGCCGCGCAGCACCCGGGCGCGAGGCGGTTGCAGGGAAAGCAACTTGCGCACCGCCTCAGAGGCCTTTTTGCGGGTATCGAGCTTGAAATAACCGAAGAAGAGGTGCAGGGCCATCAACCAGGCGGCGACCGGCAAAAAGTTTGGCCAACGAGGATCGACGAGAGAGACCGCACCGACGATGAAGGACCCCCATGCACCTGCCGAGAGGAGCACGTTTGCATTGATCACCCGCTGTCGAACCGCCAGCAGAGTTTTGCGCAGGATCGGATACCCGACCCAAAGTAAGACGAACGCCGCCACCGCCAAGCTGAACCAGGCTCTGGCTTGTGCTGCAAGCCCAAACAGGTTGAGTGGATCTACGATAAGATCACTCAGAGCCAGCGTCATCCCAATCAGCCCGCGTTGTTTGATGAGCTTGAACAGGGCCTCGTCGGTGGTGTATTGCTGCACTTCAGTCGCAGAGACGTTGTAGCCGAGCTTTTCTACTGCGCCGGCCAGATCCGTGCGGCTGATCTGGGCGGTGTCGGCTTCCACCAAGACAATCCCGTGGACCAGGTTCACCATCACATTCTTGACGCCGCCGTAACGTTTGAGCGCTTTCTCCACAGTCATGGTACAGAACGAGCACATCAGCCCGGACACTTTCATTTGAATAGTTTCGGTTGCCATGTTTTTCGATTCTCCTTTCCAACTTGCCCGCGACCGGGACAGTTTGCATCCCTGTCCCGCGCGGGTCTTTCCCAAGTTACTTCTTGACCATCTCTTTGCCGCAACAACAACGCGGCGCTAGGTTGCCACCCTTGCCTGGAGCAGCACCCTTACTGACTGTGATTTCACACCCACAGTCCGGGTCCGAACATTTGTAGACCTCTCCTTGTTTAAGAGCCATTTGATCTCACCTCCTTTCCAGTAGGTTTCAGAGCAAGGCCAGAAAGGCTTTCGTGTAGTACCCGCTGACGAAAAGCAAGGCACTCCCACTAAATATCTGGATGGCGCCGTGCCATAATCCAACACGCGCAAGGCGCATGGCAGCACCAGCGAAAACGCCCACCAGCAGGAAGGGTAAACCCCGGCCCAAACCGAAGGTGAATGCAAGAATCAACCCATATCCTGAACTGGCCTGGGTAGCCGCCACAGTCAACAGTAAAAGGAGCGGCGCGACCGAGGTGCCTAAGCTGAAAATAAAGCCGTAGCTGAACGCCCCGGCCAGCCCGGGCTTTCGCACCCCTGCCAATTGAGTCGCCTTCAGGCGAGGCCCCCAGAAGGCCACAACCGCTGCCACCAGAGACGCCAGGGCCATTGCAAGCGTCCAGTATCGACCGAACGACTCGCTCAGCATAAACCCCAAGCGGCCGGCCAAGGCGCCGAGAGCCGTAAGATTCACAACAATGCCCGTGAAAAAGGCTATGGCGATCATCAAACCGCTGCGACGAGACCAGGTTTCCGAGGCACCAACGACACCTGCCATACCCAGCCCCACCGGTAGCGTGCAGGGACATACAGCGCTCGCCAAGACGCCTGCCAGCAGGGCCACTCCCATGGCCCAAAGAGATCCGTCCGATAAACCTGATCCGAAATGGCGAAGAAATTCTTCTAGAGTCATT
>JAKEER010000511.1 GCA_022616615.1 Acidobacteriota bacterium | reverse complement strand
TGAGCTAAGCGCATCCATTGCCCATGAATTGGGGCACGTTTGGATCTTCACCCATCACCCTTATCTGCAAACGGAGCTTTTGGCAAACCAGATTGCGTTGAGGGTTGTGGCCAGAGAAGATTTGGAAAAGACTTACGAAAAAGTTTGGAAAGACAAGGGGAAGGGAGACATCAAAGAGTTTCTCGGAGAAGAAAATGCTGTCGGACTGAAGCCGGAGCTTCGCATCAAGTCCCTCCCGCGAACTACCGATGGACTGACCAAGAGATAGTCACTAGATATTCCAGCCTCATCGCCACTTCAGATACTGCAACGCGGTCCTTTGGACCGCCTGAAAGCTATCAGTTCTTCAAGATCTCCCGCAGCCTGTGTGTGATGGCTTCGGCCTCGCCTGGCTGAAGTGTCCAAGTGGCAAATCCCAGAGTATCCCTCACATAAGAGGAAGGAACCGGCTCGATGGAGGGTTCTCCTTCCCGGAGCTGGCGCGGTGGAGACTTTTTTCCACACCGGAATCATTCCCGCGAACGCGGGAATCTGGAGATTGGACGTTTTCCAGTGTGTTCCAAGCGTGCAGAATGCGGGTTTCAGCCCACCAGAAGAGCGAATCAATATTTCGTGCGTCATGCGCCCAAGGGTTGCAGTGAAGCGGGCGCCAGCTCCAGGCGCCCAGGAGGGGCCGCTGGAGGCTGATCCCACGCCCTGCCGGGGCGGGAAGGTTCACGATGGCCCTGATCCCTGGGGCGTCGCGAGGGACCGCTGTCCTTCGCTCTGCCCCAGGCTACCGTCCATTGCCCCGTCCGGGGCAAAAATGGCCAATCTCCAGATTCCCGCGTTCGCGGGAATGACGGAAACTAGGCAGAGCTGAGTAAATCTCTTGAGGGAAGCGGAATCAAAACTGGACTGGCGACGCCGGTATTGCTTCGTGGGGGCCTTTACGCCCGATCGAGTGTAAAAACCGTGACCTCGGGCCGCGCATTAAAACGAACCTGAATGAGATGGCCGAGTCCTCGGTTGATATAGAGACGGCGTCCGTTCCCCAAATCGAACTCGCCAGCCGTGTACCGTTTGTTTCTGGTGGGCAGAATCGGGGGCGGTAAGAACGGCGGCTTGCATTGCCCGCCGTGTGTGTGTCCTGAGAGGATCCATCCACGGTAGCCTCCCCATACCGGACGATCGACTGCGTCGGGGTTGTGGCAGAGCACTAGAGCCGGCCGCGTTGTCTCCAGACCGCTCATGACCTTTTGGGGGGAAAAGTGGGGGCCCCAGAAATCGTCCAAACCAACAACCTCCAGGCCATCGACGGTGCAGCGTTCGTTGCGAAGCACCACCACTCCCAGATGGCGCAACCGTGCCGTGATCTGATCGGCCACGATAACTTGCGACCAGCCGTAGCCATAATCATGATTGCCGAGGATGGCGAGGGTGGCACGTTTGCCGCGAGGCAGGTGGCTTAGGACCCGATCCAGTTGCTGGAGTGTCCCCGCGCTACGATAACTAACAAAGTCACCGGTGATCGCCAGGAGATCAGGGCGCAGATCACGCACACGATCCAACGTGGCCATCAGATAGCCGTCGTCCACGCGCGGCCCGACATGAAGATCGCTGATTTGAATCAGTCGCTTGCCCACCAAGGCAGCGGGCAGGTGGGCCACTGGAAGCGAGTGCTCCACAACCTCCACCCAGTGAGGTTCGATGCGCCAGGCGTAAAAACCCGTCGTCACGGCCCCACCGATAAGGCCTGCTCCAGCTTTCCAGATGAACTCGCGACGAGTGAAAGACAAAATAGCACTCCTCTGAAAATCCCCTCCTCGGAGGGGTGGCGCGCAGCGCCGGGGTGGGTCCGCTCCCCAATTCATAACCCACCCCAGGGCCTGGCGGCCCTTTCCCCTCCCGAGAGGGGAATCGTTCGACTCTTCATCCCTCATCCGTCGTGGCATGAAGCATTTTCATCCTCTATGGTGCTCCGCAGGAGCATGGATGGCTCCCGACCGGACAACCCCCTGGCGCTTCGCACCACGCCCCATGGGAAAGAGAGCGCAGCCGGGGAGCGCGCTGCCGTTGAAAGAATGCCACCTCATTTTCGCTGCTCTCGGATGTCTTGAGCGAGAAAAATGTGACAGACTGCCTTTGGCGTGATGTACATCCTGGCAACGATGGCAAAGTCTGCCAACGCGCCGCTACTCGTGTGCTAGAATCTGGCCGCTGCCAATGCCATCAGATGTCCGCCTGAGACACCGTCAAATTTTCCAGAAGCAAGGAGTCCTTGAATTCTCCCCCATGACGAAGCAACTCTCTCTTTTCTTGCTGGCTCTTCTACCGCAAGCAGAATGGTTATCTGTCGTTTCAGCCCAGCAGAGGCCGCCCAGCCCAGTGCTCTACACCGAAGCAAGAGAGTATCCTCTGCGCCGGTCGGTGCAGCTACCGGGCTCGGTGGAGGCGCTGCGGGTGAGTACCGTCGCCAGCGAGGTTGCAGGCATGGTGGTGGCGTTCAGCGCGCGGGAGGGAGCTGCCGTGACTAAAGGACAGCCGCTGGCGAAGCTGCGACGGGAGAACCATGAACTGAGCTTACGGTCGGCCGAGGCTCAGTTGCGGGAAGATGAAGCCCGCCACAAACTGGCAGAGCGCGACCTCGAGCGAGCCCGTGAGCTGTTCGGCACCAAAGACATCAGCCAAAAGCAACTGGACGACGCGCAGTTTGAGTTCAATGCCCGGCAGGGACGGCTGGAAAAGCAGAAAGCGGAAATTGCCAAAATCAAGGATGAACTGGAACGCCACACAATCCTGGCGCCGTTTAGCGGTGTGGTCGTCCGTGAGTTCACGGAACTTGGCCAGTGGCTGGCCGAAGGCGGCCCGGTGGTGGAACTGATGGCTTTAGACGAACTGGAAGTCGTGGCGGACGTTCCAGAGCGCTACTTTGGCAGCCTCAAGCCGCGAGCCAGAACGCAAGTTGTCTTCGAAGCCCTTTCCGGACTCAGGGTGGACGGCCGTGTCAGCGCCATCATCCCGCGCGCTGACCCGCAGGCGCGCACCTTCCGCGCAAAGGTTCGCATTCCGAATCCGGGAGGCCGGATTGGCGCCGGCATGCTGGCGCAGATCTCTCTGCCCGAAGGCGACCCATATCGCGCCATTGTTGTCCCTAAAGATGCGGTTGTCACCCGTGGCCCGCAGAAGCTGGTGTATCTGGTGAATGGCAACAACACGATCAGCGAAGTGCCGGTGCAGATTGGCTCAGGCGTGGGCGCCTGGGTTGAGGTTCACGGAGGTGTACAGGCCGGCCAAAAAGTAGTGACCCGTGGCAATGAGCGTCTGAGGAATGGTCAACCCGTGCAGGGTAAGCCGCTGGAGGTGCGTCTGCCATGAAGCTCATTACCGCTTCCGTCCAATTCCCAGTCACCACAGCCGTGGGAGTGCTCCTGATCTCCCTGTTCGGAGCCATCGCGTTGTATAACCTTCCCATTCAACTGACTCCCGACGTCGAAGATCCGGAAATCACGGTGACAACGATCTGGCCCGGTGCCAGTCCGCAGGAGGTTGAGCGCGAAATAATCGACGAACAGGAGGAACAACTCAAGTCGTTGGAAGGTCTGCGCAAGATGTCCAGTTCCAGCGCCGACAGCCTTGGAACCATCACCCTCACCTTTCATGTCGGCACGGACAAGGACACGGCCTTGCTTAAAGTTTCGAACCGGCTGGAACAGGTGCCTTCCTATCCCGAAGATGCCGAGAAACCCATCATCACGGGAGCGAATGTCAATTTTCAGGCCATTGCCTGGTTCGAGCTCCAGCCTGCCGGCAGCAATGCCTTCCAGGGAGATATCGACACCCTCTACGATTTCGCTGACGACTTCATCAAGCCCGAGTTCGAGCGCGTTCCGGGAGTGGCTGTTTCGAACATTTTCGGCGGACGTCCGAAGGAAATGCATGTTGTAGTCGATCCGGCCCGGCTGGCCGCCCGGCAGGTAACGATGAACCAGCTCGGCGCAGCGCTGGAGCGCGAAAACCGCAACTATAGCGGCGGTGATTTCAACGAGGGCAAGCGTCGCTACATCGTGCGCACCGTGGGAGAATACAAGTCTCCACAGGACATCGAGAACATCGTCATTGCTGTCCGCAACACGGTTCCTATTTACGTGCGGGATGTCGCGCGGGTAGAACTCACACACCAGAAACCCACGATGCGCGGTTTCGGGAAAGATCGCGCCGTGCTGTTCTTGAACGCGGTGAAAGAGAGGGGGGCCAACGTCCTCGATGTGATGGATCGCTTGAAAATGACCGTCGAGCGATTGAACCAGGACCTGCTGCCGCCACGCGGCCTGAAACTGAGACAGGCTTACGACCAGACCGAATACGTCCATAGTGCCATCGCGCTCGTGCAAGAAAACCTCTACTTTGGCGCTCTGCTGGCAACTGGCATTCTGTTGCTGTTTTTGCGCAGCCTAACCAGCACGCTGGTGGTTGTGGCCGCGATTCCCATTTGTCTGATGGGCACCTTTCTGATGATGTCCTGGTTTGGGAGAACGTTGAATGTTTTCAGCTTGGCCGGGATGGCCTTTGGCATCGGCATGGTCTCAGACAACTCCGTCGTCGTGCTCGAGAATGTCTACCGGCATTTCCAAATGGGGAAATCGCGGCTCGCCGCGACCCTGGACGGATCACTGGAAGTCTGGGGCGCCAATCTCGCCAGCACGCTGACTACGGTCGCCGTATTCATTCCCGTGGTCTTCATTAAGGAAGAAGTGGGACAGCTTTTTGGGGACATTGCTATCGGCCTGGGATGCTCTGTGCTGCTCAGTCTGCTGGTTTCCATGACCGTCGTTCCCTGTCTTTCCGCGCGGATTCTGCGCTCTGCTGGCGCGGGAGACCGCTGGTATCACCACCTTTTTGGGCTCGACCGCCTAGGCGAGCGATTCACGGGCTGGATCTCCGGCGCGGTCGCCTGGATTAACTGCTCCACCCTGCGGCGGATTGCTGTGATCATCGTTCTCACCGCGGGTTCAGTTTGGCTGAGCCTGCGGCTGATGCCCAAGACCGAGTACTTGCCGGAAGGGAACCAGAATCTTCTCTTCAGCATCATGCTGCCTCCTCCGGGCTATAGTCTGGATGAGATCGATAAGTTCCATGGGGTGATTCGCAGCGAGTTGCAGCACCTCTGGAAGGACCCTCCCGGCAGCCCTCAAGCGCTGGCGCAGCCCGGGGGTGGCGTCAGGGACCTTTTCTTCGTCAGCATCGCGAGCACGAATAACGCTTTCATGGGAATCAGCGCCAACGATCCGCTGCGCGTGCGCGAACTGCTTACTGAGTTTAACCGTGTGAACGCCATGCTGCCAGGCACCATCGCCTTTACGGTTCAGTCGAGCATCTTCGTGCGCAGCATGAGTACCTTCCGGGCGATAGACATCGAAATCAGTGGACCCGAGTTGCAGCAACTCATTGGTCTCGGAGGAGAAGTGTTTGGCAAGGTAATGCAACTGATGCCTGGGTCTCAGGCCCGGCCTATTCCCAGCCTGGACCTTGGGAACCCGGAAGTTCAAGTGGTGACGCATCGCCGGCGAGCCGCAGAGCTCGGAATTTCCAATCGCGATCTGGGCTTTACTGTCAGCGCCTTGGTGGATGGAGCCAAGGTGAGCGACTATCAACACGAGGGTCGTGAAATTGACTTGAAAGTACGCGCCGAAGAAAGCTTTGCGCACCGCACCCATCTGCTCGAGCAAATGCCTATTGCCACTCCCGATGGGCGTTTGGTAACCCTCGCGTCGGTCGCTCAGATTGCTTCGGTGGAGGGTCCCGTCCAGATCGATCATCGTGAGCGCCAGCGCACCATCACCATCCAGGTGCAACCCTCTGAGAAAATGCCAATGCAGGAAGCCATGGAAACTATCGACGAGAAGATTCTCGACCACATGCGGAGCAAAGGCAGGCTGGGCGGGCTTTATCAGGTGAACCTGAGCGGCAGCGCCGACAAACTGGTTCAAACGGGCCAGGCCCTGAAGTGGAACCTGCTGCTGGCTCTCGCGATCACTTATCTCTTGATGGCTGCCTTGTTTGAAAGCTTCCTATATCCCTTCGTCATCATGTTCGCTGTGTTTCCCGGCGCGCTCGGCGGTTTTCTGGGCCTTGCATTGATGAACAAGTTCCTAACCTATCAATCACTAGACGTGCTGACCATGCTGGGCTTCTTCATTCTGATGGGAACCGTGGTGAACAATTCAACGCTGATTGTCCATCAGGCATTGAACCACATGAGAGACGAGGGAATGGAAGCGCAGGCCAGCATCCGCGAAGCGACACGGAATCGCATCCGTCCAATTTTCATGACCATCGCCAGCAACGTCTTCGGCATGCTGCCGCTGGTCTTGTTTTCCGGCGCCGGTTCCGAACTTTACCGCGGCCTGGGCAGCGTCGTACTGGGCGGACTGATCGTGTCCACGGTCTTTACATTGTTCCTTGTTCCAGCGCTTTTCAGCCTGATGTTGGACATCCGCTCGGCTCTTGCCCGCCGGCTGAGAAGCCTGTTCGGAAAAACACCTCCGATGGCGGTCGAGGAGTAGAAGCTCGAGCGTAGTCAACGAACTAATCGTCCTCGTTCTCGTCCTCGGTTTTTCGAACTGCCGAGCACGAGGACGGACGACGACCACGAGGACGCCCGCTCATCGCAGATACGTCAGATTGAAGAACACCAGATCCGCCAAAAAATGCGCTATGACAGCGCTCTCCAGTCCTCCTCGCAAGAAAATCAGACAGAGCGACACACCTGCGGCAAACGCAAAGAGAAAGCCGTAGGCTCCATGCACGAAGCCGAAGAGCAGCGATGAAAAGACAACCGAAAAAACGAGCGGAATCCAGCGGTTGAATCCTCCGTTCATCGCCATAATGGGCTGAAAGAGCCAGCTCAGAATCCAAAGAAAGGCGCTGAACAGCAGCAAACGGAACACCAGTTCCTCGGTCACAGCAGCGCTAAGCGAAAGAATGAGTGAATCATAGAACGTGCTCATCCTCCGCAGGCGGAGCGGCACCCGCGCGGTGAAGCGATAAGCCGCAAAGACCCGATGATAGGCCAGGCCCATGGCCAGGCCTGCCAGGACGCCGTAGGCGAGCATCAAGCTGAACTTTTTCGCCCGCGAGCCTGCTCGTTTCACGAGGAACCCTTCCAACTTGCATTGCTCCGCAAACAGCAGCGCCATCAAGGTGCAGGCGCTGTACACAGAGACATTTTGAAGAAAATCAACCAGCGAGAAGGGTCGAGTGGGATGAATGTTCTGCTCCGAGGCGGTGAGAATCAGAGCGCTGGCAAACCCCAGCGGAAGCGCCACTTGGAGCATGGCTTTGAAGTGGACTCTTTCGAATGCAAAGAGTGAAAGCATAAGAGGCTAGGATTTGGAACACCTGCCCTCCGAGCATGGCCATTTTGGAGCGACGAAACCGCCCCTGGGAGCGCGGGCGGGACGCCCGCGCTCGTGGCCGCAGGCCACCGGCGCGGCCAGTGGCCGCGCCGGTGCGGGCGGGACGCCCGCGCTCCCAGGGGCGGCGCCAAATATTTCAGACTCGCGGAACCTCGACTTCGGCGCCATGGCGTTCAGCAGACAGATAAGCTGCATACATCACGGCTACCGTATCTTGCGCCAAAGCCGCACCACACTTGGGCTGGCGGTCGTTGTTCACGCACTCCATGAAGTCCTGCAGCTCCTGCGGGTAGCCTGTCATCCAGTCTTCGTTCGGGGCGGGGTGGCTCCAGCCCTGCTTGGTGCCGATCTTTTCCACGACGTAGACGTCTTTCAATAACTCTTCCTTGGGATTGTACGTCGTCATGGCATCGACCGGGTTGATGTTGCAGCGCGTGCGGTGGTTGTTGGCAAAAACCTCGAGCCAGTTATGAACGCCGCCCATCACGATCTCGGTTGAGAAGATATCGGCCACCAAGCCATCGTCAAAGACGATGTGCATCTGGCTGTAGTCTTCCACGTCATGATAATCGGTGCGCAGGAACTTGGCGTCCCGATAGCCCGGCGTGCGGGTGATTTCATGGACGCGGGCACTCACGGTGAGGGGCCGGAGAGGTCGGTCGAGCGTAGCCAGTCCCTCTTCGCGCTTCAGATACAGTGCGGCCGTCATGGGGTGGCAGGACTTGCCGACAATCGATCCGCCGCCCGCCTCCGACCAAATCCCGTAGCTGGGCGAGTGCGAGCCACTGTGGGACTCCTCGCCCATAATCCAGAGAACCTGTGCCTTCGTGGCCCAGAGAATCTCGCGCTCTTTCTGAATGCTTGGAGCATAGACCCAGTTTTCAGCGTACATCAGCTTCCTGCCACTGGCTTCGGCTGCCTCAAGAATCCTCTGCGAGCTTGCCATGGCCTCCTTGAGCATCGTCTCTTTCGAAAAGCGATTCCCCTTAAACCCGCTCTGGCCACCTCCGTAAAAACCCGTGAAGGGTTTCTCGACGATGACATGCTTGCCTGCCCTGAAAGCCTCCACCGCTACGGATTCGTGTACATAGCCGGGCGCGCAGATGTCCACCACGTCGACCGCGTTGAGCAGCGCTGCCAGCCTGTCGAAGGCCTGGATGCCATGAGCTGCCGCAAACGCCTCCCGGCTTTCTTTGGACTTCGACGTCATGCCCACCACATCCACTGGAATGCCATAGACTTTGTGGTACGCCTCCAGATGAAACCGCGCTGCAAAGCGCGCGCCGACAATCCCCACTCGGATTCTGGAATTCATGGTTCTGGGTGCTCCTTGATGAAAGATGAAAACGGTGGATACTCTAGGATTTTCCGCGGGCAATGCACAAGGATTTGATGCGGGTAGCAATATCCTTGGGTCATTTCCTGGCGACCTTGGTGCGGCGACTCCGCATGCGAAACAAACTTGGACAAGAGGCCTCGACCCCAAAGGCAGGCCCATTGTGCGTCCCGGAACGGCGCCAACCCCGAAGGGCACCGCCGTCTATCCAGGGCTTCCTGGCGCTACCAACTGGCCAGTCCGGCCTATCACCCGAAGACGGGATTGTTGTATGTTACGGCGCGAGAGGAAACCACTATCACTCATCGCGCGACGGCCGAGTACAGACCGGGTGCTTACTTCAGCGCCGGGGCCATTAGAGGAATTCCGACGGTCGAGCCTTCGGGTTCGGTGAAAGTGATCGAGGCCATAACGGGACAAGTGCGTTGGGAGTTCCCGCTACCTTCCCCACCGTGGGGCGGCCTGCTGGCAACCGCGGGCGGCCTGGTCTTTGGCGGCACGAACGAGGGGAACTTCTTCGCGCTGCACGCGGAGTTTGGCAAGCTGCTCTGGAGCTTCCAGACCGGCGGGCTAATTCTGGCCAACGCCATCACCTACTCCGTCCCCGGCAAGCAACACGTGGCCATTGCTGCCGGACGCACTTTGTTGACCTTCGCTCTCGAATAGCGCCGCGCCAGTCTTGTGACTATGGAGATCCGGTTGTCTAGCAAGAAAGTAGCGAGCGACCTCATACCGCCAAGTCCCAGTTACGTGGCATGGGCGTTCGCCCATGCTCGGCTCACGGGCGGGACGCCCGTGCCACGCACTACCCCTCTTTTTGAAGTTGACCGTTTTGTGAACTTCTTCGGGACCAAGTAGACCTAGCGAGCGATCTCATACTCCGCGGGGTCGCGTCTTCGTTGGTAGATGGCCCCTTACCCGGCCTTTGGCCGCTCTCTCCCGATAAACTGGATAGGGCGGATGAATTTTGACCGAATCTTAACTTCGTCGGCAGCAAGGCGACCTAACCGAGGTCCAAGCCCGGAGGCGAACCGATGTGCCTAGCAAAAACAAACCCTCATGCTCACACCCGAAGAGATTTCTTGCGCCATACGGTTGCAGGAAGCTCGCTTGTCTGCACCTTTGTCCATGGCTGGCAGTCGCTTCTAGGAATGGCCACGCTACAGCAGGCGCGGTTTGACCTACTGGTGAAGGGCGGCAAAGTTGTCGACCCGTCGCAGCGGCTTTCGGCTCATCGCGACATCGGCATTCGCGATGGCAAGGTTGTTGAAGTGGCCGAGAACCTGGCGGAGGCGCAAGCGAGTCAGGTGCTCGACGCGCGAGGGAAAATCGTCACACCAGGACTCATTGATGTCCACGTTCACGTTTACGATGGCGTCGCGCCTCTCGGAATTCCGGCCGACCCAAACTGCATCGCCAAAGGCGTAACCACCGTGGTTGATGCCGGCTCTGCCGGTGCCCACACCTTTCCCGGATTCCGGCGGCAGGTGATCAACGTGGTCGATACTCGCGTCTTTGCCCTGTTGAACATTTCAGTCGTTGGTCAATCCACGCTCTCGACAGACAATCCTTACGGTGAGCTGCTCGATCTTCGCTACGCCAATCCCAAGCTTGCCATCCGGACCATCGAACGGAACCGCGATGTCATCCTGGGTGTGAAAGTCCGTTTGTCTCGAAGCATCGCCGGAGAGCACGACCTGCAGGCCTTGAAGCTAGCCAAAGAAGCCGCAGCAGCCGTCGGACTCCCGCTTATGGTTCACATTGGCGACACGCACACACCTCTGCCGGTTATTCTGTCGCTGCTCACGAAAGGTGATGTGGTCACACACAGCTTTCGTGGGGGCGAAGGAGGAATTCTGGACGACCGGGGCAACGTGCTGGCGGAGGTTCGAAGCGCCATGGCTCGCGGGGTTCACCTGGACATAGGGCATGGCGCAGGCAGTTTCTCTTTCGACACTGCGGAGAAGGCGCTCAAACAGAGTGTGGTTCCTGGAACAATCTCCAGCGACGTCCACCAGTTCAATGTGAATGGTCCGGTATTTGATTTGGCAACGACACTATCAAAGTTCCTCTATCTGGGGCTCACTCTGGACGAGGTGATTCAGCGGGCGTCCACGAATGCCGCCAATCTCTTTGGATTTCCCAAAGGTCTGGGGACTTTGAGAGGTGGCGCAGAAGCGGATGTCGCCCTGTTCTCGCTGGCTGAGGGAGATTTCCAGTTCGAAGACGCCCTAAAGCAGAAGCGCCTCGGGCATCAGAAGCTGGTTCCCGTGGCTACGGTGAAAGCTGGAAGAATCTACGGGTCCGCTCCGCTGCCAGTGGTTCGAGCAGACTAGGATCACTTGCTGGCGACGAAGTTCAAACTTCGGTCGAATTTGATAACTCCCTCTCCCGTTTGTGGGGAGAGGGTGGCCAAAGCGACGGCGGTCGCGCAGGCCGGGTGAGGGAGCAGGAGCCAACGTTAACATGAAGCAAGACATCTCCGGACAGACGCCTCGAGAAGTCCATCAGCACAATAAAGGGCGTTTTAGGAGCCGGGAACATTCCCGGTTCAATCTAGGGTCCTATAGGGACGGCAGATAATCAGCCAACGCCGCGTGTCACTGAGGCGCTTGCTCCAACTACCCACCCATAACGTTCCGCCGAGG
>JAKEER010000510.1 GCA_022616615.1 Acidobacteriota bacterium | reverse complement strand
CGCTTCGACCGCCGCGTCGTCATGATCGCCGACAACCTCGTCCGCGGCCTGGCCATCGCGATCGTGCCGCTGCTCTATCTGCTGGGATCCCTGGCGCTCTGCAGGCCATCGGAGCGGCCTCCGGCCGCTCCGAGGCGGGCGGGACGCCCGCGCTCCCAGGCTGGGCTTCGCCACTCCAAAAAATGTCCAGTCTCCAGAAACGCGCGCGGAGCGCGCGTTCCACCTGGGTGGAGCGGGCGCGTGGGACCGCTGTCCCCCTGCGCACGCTTCTTGCCGGAAGGAACCGATCTTGAGTTTTTTCACAGCTCCCCTTTGTTAAGGGGGACTTGCTCGCCTGCCTTTTCGGGCTGCCCTACTTTGATGGAGCCGTGCCCTCAAATTGAGGTCTTAGACCTTCCTGACGGATTCAGGATCTTCGAGAATCGGCCTTGCGCAATCAAATCGCAGACACGCTGGATATCGGCGGCCAGCGAACGGTCTTGGTCCAAGCGAGAAGATACTGAACGGACCAAGTCATAGGCCTTTTGAGCGCCACGTCCTGGCTTTAGCGGCGCCAGAAAGTCGATTCCCTGAGCTGCGCCCAAGAGCTCAATGGCGAGGACATGTTTCAAGTTCTCCACGATCCGCTTCAATTTCAGGGCCGCGCCCATTCCCATGCTGACATGATCTTCTCTGTTCCCAGAGGTTGGAATCGAATCGACTGAAGCAGGGTGTGCCCACACTTTGCATTCCGAAGTGAGCGCGGCTGCGGTGACCTGCAACATCATGAATCCAGAATTGAGTCCCGGATCAACCGTCAGAAACGGAGGCAAGTCCCCGTACTCCGGATTAATCAGGCGCTCAATACGGCGCTCCGCTATGCTCGCCAATTCAGTCAGAGCGATGCCCATGAAATCCAGCGCCAAGGCCAATGGCTGCCCGTGGAAGTTACCGCCCGAAAGCACTTCGCGCTCTTCGGTGAAAACCAGCGGATTGTCAGTGGCGGCATTCAGTTCAATGGCAAAGGTCCGGCGGGCGAACGTGAGCACGTCGCGGATAGCTCCATGGACCTGGGGAGCGCAACGCAGACTGTAGGCATCCTGAACTTTGGCGCAATGAAGATGGGAATGCCGAATCTCACTGCCCGCGTTCAGCCGCCGCAGATGGCTGGCGCTGAGCGCTTGCCCGGGATAGGGACGGAGCCTCTGAATTCGTGCATCGAATGCGGTCGGCGTGCCTTTGAGCGCATCCAATGACAGGGCCGCCGCCACATCCGCAGTGTCAACCAAACTCTCTGCCATCGACAGTGCAACAGCACCCACACTCAGCATCCCCTGTGTCCCATTGAGCAGCGAGATCCCTTCCTTGGGTTGCAGACGAAGAGGGTCGAGATGATGCTTCTTGAGAGCCAGCCGCCCGCTCATTAGCTTTCCATCGCAGCAGGCCTCTCCCTCACCGAGAACCACGAGCGCCAGGTGGGCCAAGGGAGCCAGATCGCCGCTTGCTCCCACTGACCCTTGAGAGGGAATCACTGGATGGATTCCACGGTTCAACATCTCCAGCAGAAGGACAACCACTTCAGGACGGGTGCCGGAGTACCCTTTTGCGAGCACGTTGCCACGGCATAGCATCATGCCGCGCGTTTCTGCCTCTGAAAGAGGATCCCCCACGCCACAAGCATGACTCCGAACCAGGTTAAGTTGCAGTTGACTGATGTTCTGGCGGCCGATGTGTGAATCACTCAGCTTCCCGAAGCCAGTATTGACGCCATACACCGCGGCCTTCCCCTCAGCAAGGGATTGAACCAGCGCATGCGCCCGTTGCATGCGCGCGCTTGCAGAAGGAGCGAGGCGCACCGGAGCGTAGTCAAAGACGACGCTGCAGAACTGCCTGAGGGTTAGGTCATTGCCAGTAATAGAGACGGCACGGGGCATGATCAGCAGCCTTTCAATCTTTTCGTTTCTGCCATTTTTTGGCGAGAGGTATCCTATGCTAGTTTCTGTCGCAAAAGTCGGAAAGCAGCACGGGTCGGGATTTCAAGATGGAGAAGCGAGTTCAAGGAGGCAGAAAGTCAATCGCACGTCTTACTTCCTGAGGCGGGGCTTAGTGAAGCCGAGAATTCGGGAACCATTCCAGCCCAAGACCGGCTCCAGGCGGCGCAGCACTTCCTCCATGCCGTAGGTCACGTGTTCGCGCATCTTCTGGTCCGCCTTGCCTGGATCGCCCTTTGAAAGAACTTCAATCAGACTCTGGTGCCAGCGTGAGGGCAACTCGCTGAAATGCGAAGCGCTGATGTAGAGCCAGTTGAAAATAAGGATGTGATTCTTTTCGATCGCCTCGCACAGAGCGGGGCAGCCTGTGCACTCGGCAATCCGGCGATGAAAACGCTCGTGGGAGCTGAATGCTTCAAACAGGTCTCCGGCTGGATTGGCATAGATCTGGTCCAATCTCTCCGCCATGCGGCGCAACTCCTCGCGTTCCTGTGAGCTGGCCTTTTCCGCAAACAGCCGGGCCGACTGGCTTTCCAGCGCCTCGCGAATCACGTAATGGCCGCGAATGTCCTGGCTGGTTGGCACACGCACCCGGGTCCCCACGCGCGGACGGCTTTCCACCATCCCTTCGCTTTCCAGGCGCTGCAAGGCTTCCGAGACTGGCAGGAAGCTGGTGCCCAGCTCGCGGGCAAGCTGGCGGCGAGAGAGGGAAGCGCCCATCGGGAACTGCCCTTTGAGAATGCCGGTGCGAATCAGGTCGTAAGCTTGCTGGGAAAGGCTGAGGCTGGCGCTGCGTTTCTTCACTCGCATCATTGATATATCAGATCCATTCAAACAAAGTGTTGACATTCTAAACCGGCGCTTCTAGGATTTGCAAGTATCTTTCTGATGGATCAAATCAATTCGGGAGGTGTTTATGTTTCGTGTGCGCGTTGCTCTTTCTTTGCTCGGCCTGCTGCTCGGTGGCAGAGGCGCCTTGGCTCAGAACATTTCGGGCACCCTGCTTGGAAACGTGACGGATGCTTCAGGAGCGGTGCTGGTGGGCGCCGAGGTCACGATCACCCACAAGGAAACCAATCAAGCCAGCAAAACCGCGACGAACGAGCTGGGTTACTACCAGGCGCCGTATCTGAAGCCTGGAAACTACCGGGTGGAAGTTACGCTGCAAGGCTTCAAGAAAGGCACGCGTGAGGATGTCGTCTTGAAGGTTGAAGACCGGCTCCGTCTCGATTTCAAGATGGAGGTCGGCGAAGTGACGGAAACACTCACCGTCACCGGCGAAGTGCCGCTGGTCGAATCCGAGACCTCTTCGCTCGGACAGGTCATCGCCGAGAAAAGCATTCAGGAACTGCCGATTAAAGGCCGCAATGTCTTTGATCTCGTAGCGCTGAGCCCGGGGGTTCAAGTGAATCCACGAGCGCTGGGTGTTGTCGCGTCCACGGGAGACAACTCGGCGCCGCTGTTTGTGCTCTCCGACATCTCCATTAACGGCGGCCGGTTTCGCACTAACGACTATTTGCTGGATGGCGTTTCCATCATGCTGCCCGAGAATAATGACTTCGCCATTTCTCCCACACCCGACGGCACCGCTGAATTCAAGGTGATGACCAACAGCTTTGGGCCTCAGTTCGGCCGGAGTGGCGGCGGCGTGATCAACGTGGTCACGAAGTCCGGTGCGAATGCTCTGCATGGCTCAGCCTATGAGTTCTTCCGCAACGACCGGCTTAGAGCCAACAATTTCTTCGCCAATGCACGCGCCCAGCAGCGGGGTGTCTCGCACTTCAACCTTTTTGGCGCTGCCGCCGGTGGGCCGGTGGTGAAAGACAGGACGTTCTTTTTTGGGGAATACCAGGGGCACCGGGAAGACATATCACTGGGCGGGCAGGTGCTGACCGTTCCCACCGCAGCGCAGCGCGCCGGCAACTTTGCCGGTGTGGTAAATCAGCAGGGCCAACCGGTCATCCTCTACGATCCGCTCACCACGCGTCCGGGCCCCGGCGGCTCCGGGTTCGTGCGCGACCCTTTTCCAGGAAATATCATTCCTGCTGACCGCATCAATCCTGTGGCCTTGAAGATGATGCAGCATGTGCCGCTCCCGAACCGCCAGGGGCAGGGCCCGGCGGGAATCAACAATTTCGCCTATCAGCCCACCTCCAGCATCAACAGCGATCAATGGTCGATTCGAATTGACCATCGCTTCTCTGACCGGCATAGCCTTTTTGCGCGGGCCACGCGCAACACCGGTGACAGCGGAGCCGGCGGCCCATTCAACACGATTGCCGACAACGTGCTCGGCATTATCGTGAATCGCGTGTTTAATTTCGTGTTGAATGACACCTACACTTTCAGCGCCACCCGGCTCTTGAACTGGCGCTACGGCGTGACGCGGCGCTTTGAAGGGCGGGCGCCGCTACACGGCGGCGAAGTCAATATCACGGATCTCGGCTTTCCCGCTGCGATCGCGGCGGCGTCCCAAGAGCAGACCTTTCCGACCACCGCCTTCTCCAACTATTCACAATGGGGCCCTCCCGCAGGCGACCGCATCCGGCGCGGCAATGATATTCACACCTGGGTTGTTGACCAGACGGAGATTCACGGACGCCACACGTTGAACTTCGGCGCCGACCTGCGGCTCTACAATCAGACACCTTTCCAAGGTGGCACTCCGAGCGGCAGCTATTCATTTGGGCAGGCCTTTACGCAGGGGCCGAATCCTCTGACCGCCAGCCTCACCGCGGGTGATGGGTTTGCCTCGTTTTTGACGGGGTATGGAACCGGCTCGATCAACAGCGTTCCCGCACTTGCGGTCCGCAACTGGTACTGGGCGCTGTATGTCAACGATGAGATCAAGTTCGGCCGGCTCACGCTGAATGCGGGCTTGCGTTACGACGTGGAAGAGCCACGCACCGAGCGGTACAACCGGTTTGCAACCTTTGATTTCGGGCGCAGCTTCCCCATCCAGGTTCCCGGGCTGTCTCTGCGAGGCGTGCTAACGCATCCGGGACAGAACGGCGAGCCACGCGGCAATTTTGAAGCCGCTCGAAAGAACTTTGGACCCCGAATTGGACTTGCCTTCCGGGTTTCGCCGCAGATGGCCGTGCGTGCAGGCTACGGAATCTTCTACTCACCCCGCTTTGGCACCACCAGCGGCCAGGGATTTGGAGCCTCGGGCTACGAGCTCACGACAGCCTGGGTTTCCAGCCTGGACGGCGTCACCCCGCTGAATCCTATTAGCAACCCGTTTCCCAGCGGGCTTCTGCAGCCGCTGACCTCGCAAGCCGATGTGCTGCAGTTGGGCCAGGGCGTCACGATCATGGACCGAAAGAATCTCAGCAACACGTACACGCAACAATGGAATTTGAGCATCCAGCGCGAGTTGCCCGGAGGATGGCTGTTGGAAACGGGTTATGCAGGCAACAAGGGAACGCGGCTGCCGATCAGCCTGCAGTTCAATCAACTGGATCCCCGCTACCAAGCTCTGGGAGCCGATCTGAATCGGCAGGTGGACAATCCATTCTTTGGCTTGGTTCCCACTGGGCAGCTCTCCACGCGCACGGTGGCTCAAAGCGTGCTTTTGCGCCCGTACCCGCACTACACGAGTGTTTCCACGCTAAACCCGGCGATCGCACAGAACCGCGGCTCTTCGATCTACCATTCGCTCACCTTGAAGGTCGAACGGCGCTTTACGCAAGGTGTGAACCTGCTGGTAGCTTATACCAACGGCAAGCTCATCGACGACTCATCAGGTCGAATCTTCGGGGTCAGTGCATTCACCCCACCGGCTCAGAACATTTACGACCTGAAGGCCGAGCGCTCGCTTTCGGAAGGCGACGTCTCACAGCGGCTCGTCGTCAGCCACACGGTCGAGTTGCCTTTCGGTCGAGGTAAGGCCATTGCGAGCGGAGCGTCGGGAGTTCTTAACCACCTGATCGGAGGTTGGTCTTTGAGCGGGACGCTGAGTTTGAACACCGGCTTCCCGCTGGTGCTGACCTCTTCAGGCAATAGCGGCGTGGGCAGCTCGGTTCTCCGCCCCAACAGCACCGGTACGTCTGCCGAGCTCAGTGGCGAACTCCAATCCCGATTGAACAAATTCTTCGAGACCTCGGCTTTCTCCATTCCGCCTGCCTTCAGCTTCGGCAACACGGCTCGGACGTTGCCCGACGTACGAGGGCCAGCCCGCCGCAACTACGACATTGCCCTGGCCAAGAATTTTGTGCTGAGAGAGCCACTATCGCTGATGTTCCGGGCTGAAGCTTTCAACCTGACCAACACCCCGTACTTCCTGGCACCGGGCACGGCGCTCGGATCAAACACCTTCGGCGTCATCTCCGGCTCGCTGGGCGAACGCCAGGTTCAGTTTTCGGCCAAGCTGGTTTGGTAGGCCATCGCTATGAAGCTGGCGAAAGCAAGTCAAGACGACCGCGGAGAAGCAGAGACGCGGAGAGAGCGCGAGATGCAGCGAAGTTTCCTTTCTCTGGCACAGGGCGCAAGTGAGAGTTGGGGAGGCTGCCTTGACTTCAAGAATAGTCCTCCGGCTTCTCAGAACGATCGCAGACGTAAACGCTCTTGGAAGGTCGCTCTGCGCCTCTGCGTCTCTGCGGTGATTCTGTTTGAGGCCTTGACGGCGCTCTCTGTTTTTCCCTTGTCAGCTGCCGAGCCTAATCCAGCTGCCCAGCTCCGCTTCCTCACGCTCGCCGACGCGGTCTCTTTCAAGATGGGCCGCATCGAAGGCAAACGCATGGTCTATCCCGGCATGGGCGCGAAGCGGTTGACGTTCAACTACATTGAATCGCAACCGGGCGATGAGTTTCCTCAGCATGTGCACGACTATTCCGATGATACGTTTCTGGTGCTGCAAGGCCAGGTGGACGTCCGCCAGGGAGACTCGCGCCGCCACTTGGGCACGGGTCATGCAGCCTTCGTTCCGAATGGGCAGATCCATGGCACCATCACGACCGGAACGGACAAAGCGCTTCTCATCAGCTTTCAGGCGCCGCCCGACTTGAAGCTCTACTCGGGCGAGCGCGATTCTTCCAAGCCTGGCGCAAAACCGCCTGTCGGTGTAATCACACCTGGCGCTGTTCAGCTTCTGGAGTTTCAGAACAAGAATGGTTTCTTTCTCCATCGTGGTGTCGGTTCGCAGCGCGTCGCCGTTGCGTATCGGACGTTGAAGCCTGCAGAGGAATTTCAAGCTGAGTTTCCGTCCTCCGGAGAAGCCTTGCTGTTTGTTTGGAAAGGCTGTGTGACGGTGCAGCAGGGGCAGAGCCGCCACCGCCTGGCAGAGAAGAATCTCTTGTTCGCCAAGGATGCGGGAAAGGTCCTGGTTAAAAACACGACGGCAGCGCCATCGATCGTAGTGCAGGTGCAGTCGCCGCCAGACTCGAGCCAGGCGAAGTAACCCCATGAACCGGGTCTTGACCCATCGCCGAGCCTTCCTGGCAGCCACGCTAGGCATGCTGAGTGGGGCTGCCTCCCGCCGCAAACGGCCAATAATCACGCTGGGCCTCAGCTTGTATGGGTCAACAGCGCGTTGTCGAGCTCATGGAAGGGGAGTGTGTTCTAGCCGGTTATGTACGTTACAACGAGAATCTTGTTCTCCTTTCAGCGAGGTCTGAAAGACCGAAGCGCCAGCGAGGGCCAGTCGCAATTACCTTCGCTGGCGCTTCGGGCTTTCAAGGTCACTGCCATGGGGATATCAAGGGCGAAGCCCTTGGCTAGTTTGAAACGCAGTTTGCTGTCATGGAGGAACGGATGTTTCGATGGCTACTCTTTGTTTTCACCGTGAGCTTTCTGGTGTTGGCGCCTTTGAATTTTCCGGTTGAGAGAGGAGCCGCTGCCCAGGAACATAGGGCTGAACGTGTTGCCGATTCCCGCAATATCAAAAACGGCTGGGTCATCCCGGATGAAGGTTATTCCGATCAGCCCTACGTTGTGACTACGAACGATGGCAAGTGGCTCTGCCTGATGACGACGGGCAAGGGAGTGGAAGGGGAAGGCGGGCAGCATATTGTTGCCACCACCAGCAGCGATTACGGCCGCACTTGGTCGGAGTTGATTGACATCGAGCCGGCCACTGGCCCGGAGGCGTCCTGGGTGATGCCTCTCAAGATCCCGAGTGGGCGCGTGTATGCCTTCTACACATACAACAGGGACAACATCCGCGAAGTACCTCGCGTCGCGAGTCCGACGATCCGCAAACGTGTCGATACCCTCGGCGCCTATGTCTTCAAATACTCCGACGACAATGGCCGCACCTGGTCGAAGGAACGCTACGAGATGCCCGTGCCGGTCTTCGCTTTTGATCGGACCAATAACTTCGACGGCAAGACGCTCTTCTTCTGGGGCGTGGGCAAACCCATCATTCACCGCGACGCCGCCTATTTTGGCTGGGCGAAAGTAGGAAAGTGGGGCGAGCCGGGTGTACTGGTGCGATCCCAAGGCCAGGTGATGCGCGGTGACAACATTCTCACCGAACGCGATCCGCGGAAGGTCCGCTGGCAAGTGCTGCCCGAAGGCGAACTGGGCTTGCGCGCGCCGAAGGGTCCCATTGCCGAAGAAACCAATCTCGTGGGCATGAGCGATGGCAAGCTCTATGCTACCTACCGCACCATCGATGGTTACAACTGCCATGCCTACAGCAGCGATGGCGGCCGCCACTGGACGCCGCCGCAGTACGGGACCTACACACCGGGCGGCCGGCGCATCAAGCAGCCTCGCGCCGCCAACTTCGTCTGGAAAGTGAGCAACGGCAAGTATCTCCAGTGGTACCACAATCACGGCGGCGAGGCCGCTTACTCGCGG
>JAKEER010000064.1 GCA_022616615.1 Acidobacteriota bacterium | reverse complement strand
GACGGACGTGAAGTTCATGGAGGAAAACTATCCCATCCAGCGCCAATGCTACGCCTGCCGGGAATACAACCATCACCTGTTTGTAAACGACAAAGAAAACCCGTACACCACGCCGGCCGACAAACCCTATTTGTTTCTCCGCGGACGGCACGTAGGCGGACGCTCGATTATGTGGGGACGCCAGGTGTATCGCTGGAGCGACCTCGACTTTCTCGCTAATGAGAAAGAGAACATCGCCATTCCCTGGCCCGTCAGGTACAAGGACATTGAGCCTTGGTACGATTATGTAGAGACCTTCGTCGGTATTAGCGGAATGAAAGAAGGATTATCACAACTGCCCGACGGCAAGTTCCTAAAACCGATGGCTATGAGTTGTGGTGAACGGATCATGCGGCAAAAGATTGGAGAAAAATGGCGAGGCCAGCGCGTGGTCACCATCGGTCGCACTGCCATTCTGACGGAAGATCATAAGGGCCGGGCAGCCTGCCATTACTGCGGACCCTGCGAACAGGGATGCATCACGCGTTCTTACTTCAGCACGCTGAATTCGACGCTGCCTGCCGCCCAGGCCACCGGACGGCTAACGTTGCAACCACACAGCGTAGTGCGCAGTTTGATCTATGACAAAGACACCAACCGGGTGAGCGGTGCGTATGTGGTGCACGGCGTGACCAAGCAGGAGTTGGAGTTTAGAGGGAAGATCATTTTCCTCTGCGCCTCGACGCTGGAATCCACCCGAATCCTGCTGAACTCTGCAAATCCGCGCTACGCGAACGGGTTGGCCAACTCGAGCGGCGTGCTCGGACACTATCTGATGGATCATCTCTACGGTTCTGGCGCTTCAGGCGAGTATCCAGGGCTGGAAGAATTCCCAGACCTTGGTCGCCGCCCCAACGGCATTTACATTCCGCGCTTCCAAAATCTGAAAGGCAAAGATGCGAAGTATCTGCGCGGCTATGGCTTCCAGGGCGGTAGCCATCGCGCTGGTTATCTGGGTGGGTTCCAGTTGCCCAGCCTGGGAAGTTCGCTGCCGCCTGGATTTGGAGCCAGCCTCAAAGAAGCGATGAAACAGCCGGGGGGATGGTCCATGTCTCTTTCCGGCTTCGGCGAATGCTTGCCCGACAAACGCAACAAGGTTGAGATCAACAAGAACTTGGTGGACAAGTGGGGCATTCCGGCGCTGCACATCACCGCCGACTGGTATGAGAACGACCAGACCATGTATGACGAGATTCGCGACGTGGCGGCGGAGATGCTGGAAGCATCGGGCTGCCGGAATGTGCGAACCTTCGGCGAAACGAAGCCTGCGGCGCCAGGCAAGGGAATCCACGAAATGGGCACGGCGCGCATGGGTAACGATCCGAAGACCTCGGTGTTGAACAAGTGGAATCAGTCGCACGACATCAACAACCTGTTTGTCACTGACGGATCATTCATGACTTCGTCCGCCTGCCAGAACCCGTCGATCACTTACATGGCGTTCACCGCTCGCGCGGTCAATTACGCGGTGGAGCAGATGAAGCAGGGGGAACTGTAATCGCCTATGGGCACCTTCTATGTGGGCTGCCGAATTGAGAATCACACCGACCGTTCCCGTTTCGCGCGGCTGACGAAGGTCCTAGTGGATTCTGGTAGCGAGTACACTTGGGTTTCGGAGGCAACATTAGAGAGAATTGGCGTTCTCCGTGAGAAGAAGGACTTGACACTGGTAATGGCCAACGGCAAGCAGATCACACGCAGCGTTGGATTTGCCATTATTCGAGTGGACGAATATTTCACGGTCGATGAAGTCGTCTTCGCCCAGAAAGGCGACCTTCAACTTCTCGGTGCCCGGACTCTGGAAGGGTTGAACCTCCGGGTGGATGCACGCCGGAAAAAGCTTGTGGCCGGCGGCCCGCTGCCGGCGGCGTGAAATGAGCCACGGATGAGCGGGGAGAAAAGGATTGTCATCATCGCCGGACCGAATGGAGCAGGCAAGACGACCTTCGCTCGCGAGTTCTTGCCGAACGAAGCGGACTGCCCGATCTTCGTCAATGTTGATCTGATAGCGGCTGGGCTATCGCCATTTCGGCCTGAGCTGGCCGCAGTACGAGCTGGCCGGCTGATGATAGAGGGTCACCCTCGACTGATTGATCCAGGTCCCGCCCCGAGGTTCCACAGCCTGCACTATTCACCCTTCAAAATTCATCGCTCCGTACGCGCAGGCCTTTCATCCCCGATAAGCAGAACCTCACTTCCCAAAGAAAGGGAACAGCCGTTTCAGCTCCCCCTTGCCCGGCTGCTGGCCATACTCGCAGATCTCGAACGCCTCGGCATGGCGCACTCTGGCCCCTGGCTCTGACCCATACCAATCTTTCAACTGAGTGCGGAATCGATCAGCTAATCCGCGGAATCGGGCAGCATGCTGATCCCGCACTTGCTTCACTCGCTCCAACCGCTCTGCTGGATTCTTCGGAATGAGACCGGCATGGCCGTTGGCACCGCCTTCCAGAAACTGCGACTCCATCACTGCCAGCGCATCGAGTTTCTTTTCGATGACGGCGTCAATCGAAATGGCGATGTCAGGCTGGGAAGGATTGGGTTTCATGAAGCGATCGGTGTAGTACATGAACACCGGGTTCTTCTGGAGTGGCGGCACATCGGGACAGATGAAAGGCACGGTCACCATGTAGGCCGCATCCTGCACGAGGATGCCGGTGTAACGGTGATCCGGATGATAATCGTTCGGGCGCGGTCCAATCACCAGGTCAGCTTTCCACTCGCGAATGAGGCGGATGAGCTTTTGGCGGGTCTCCAATGTCGGCAGCAGCTCACCGTCATGGATATCCAGGACTTCGACTGTGATTCCCAGCATCCCATTGGCTTTCTCGACTTCCTGCTTGCGGCGCCGCGCCAGCGGCCCTCCCGCCTCCCGCCAGTGGCCGATATCACCGTTGGTCACCGAAACAAACTTGACATCATGGCCTTTGGCTGCCCACAAGGCTCCGGTTCCGGCAGCTTGCAGTTCGCAGTCGTCAGGGTGCGCCCCGAAAGCGATGATGCGGAGCTTTTCACCCTCCTGGGGTTGCACCGCCTTCACAGGAACGGCGGCTCCTGCCAAGAGCGTGGCCATTGTTAACACCCTGAGCGGCGTGGTCCATGTCAGACTCCCGGCTCGAGACAAAGGCTTTGGTTTTGGCATCGAGATATCGGCAACCCGCGGACTCACTTTTTTCTTTCCCATGTGTTCTCCTTTCTTGTTACTCAGCCGAGGAGGCCGAACGGCCTCGGGGTTTTCGTGGCGTTCACTCAGTGCTGTGGCTGGCCATGACGGCTGTTCCTTGGTCCGTCACTGTTAGTCCATTTCCATCGAGCGACCCCGAACGCTCCGCTTTCAAACGTTCTCCGGTCGGTTGATGATACAGCCCAAAACGTAGTTTCAGAGGTTTGCTAGTTTCGCCAGATGGGAGACGGAAGCGGAGTTCCTCAATCGCAACACTACCAGGTCTCCAGGATGTCATAGGAGGATCTCCACTCAGGATACGATGGTCCAAGAAGCCCAAGACCCGGCCCTCCGCGTTTAGAATGTGGCCGAAGCAAAGGTACTCAAGGTCCAATTTCTTGAGATCTCTCCATCGGAAGCGCACCCGCACGGAATCTCCCGCCGTACAGAAAGAAAAATCTTCGAGGCACACCGTTCCACCGAAGTGAGCGAGGCACGAAAATCCGCGTGGCGGATCCTCATAAAGGAATTGTCCCTGAAATACTAACGAACCCGGCCAGAGGTTTCGGAAAACTTGGATCTGGCCGCCGTCGGGAAAGGTGAAGTTGAACGGTACGGTCTTGAACTTGCCGTTCGATTGGATCTCTTTCAGCAAAGGTTCCGAGTGCCGGTTGGTAAAAGGAGGCCCTGGGAAGCCACCTTGCTTGAGCAGGAAAAACCAGGCGGAATTAGATGCATTGACCAGCGCTGCAAAATCAGTCTCGTATGCCGAGGTTGCAAACTGAAATGGGAAGCGCGATTCGACGGCGGTTAGCTCGAAGTTGTTGGCATTGAAGTCGGGTGAATCAGATCCAAGCATCACGGCCTTCGTTCCGGGAAACGAGTTTGAAGCAGGCTGCCAAGCCGCCTTCAGCGAAGGTGTCGAAGAGAACCAGGCTGTTGGTGAGATACCACGAATCATCCCACTGGCCGGGCGAGCGATCCAGCCAGATCCAAAGCAGCGTGCCGCTGGCGAAGAATATCGAAACAGTTGCCATAACAAGGTTGCAGACATTCCGTTCATTCCAGCGGTAGTCGGAGCTCATGAGAGGTCTTCACGGGCGTATGATTCTTCACAGCTTCGACCAGAAACCCACCAAATCATCCTGCGCCTCTGCGAAAGCGGTACCCATCATCATGTGAGCCTGCGGAGAGTCTCCCTTGCGCAGAATCCGATCCACGAGGAGCTGGCCCTTCTCGACCTGCTTGCTGCGAATATAGGCTGTTCCCAAAAGGTAAGTGCGCCTATGGCGCGTTGGCTGCGGCAGCGGGAAGATCGTAGTGGAAGCTTTGCACCGGCTCACGCCGGTGGTTGGGTCAAAGCGACGACTTTGACGGGGCCCTGGTTCCTCCTTGGGCTAACGTCTGTGCCGGGAAGCCAGAACATTCGGCTGAGATACTTTTGGTTAAAGGCCTGCATTTGCAAGGTCTCCGAAAAAAGCGCCGGAACCACGCCACGGCAGCCGTTCTAATGGGCCGCTGCTCAAACAACTTCTCATCCAACTCCTCCACATGTTTCCGAACCGGGTCAGGGATTTTCTGAGTATAAACTCCGAGCGTCGTCGCAGCATCGGCTGGTTGTGCGTGCGTGTCTTTGACGGCTCCCAGACCATGCACCTGCATCTGGGCATACGCTAGCCCAAGCGGTCAGCAATATGCAATTCATCTTTGGACATTTGGACCCCGGGGAAAGAGAGGACAAGGAAACCGGAGAAATCAGTTGCGATTCTCCGGTTCCCCTTCTGAAAGCTGGCAGGGTATCAATACAGCGCTGCTTCGCCGGTTACTGAACCGTAATAGGGGTTGCCCGGCAGTTGTTGGTCTCCTTGCTCTCTACCACTCCGTTTCCGTCATCGGCGCACGCCCCCAGGAAGTAGTTGCCTCGAGCGACGCTTGCGGGAATGACCACGCTGACGGCGGCGCCATTTGATCGAGTCCCAGCGGCCAAGGCCGGCACCGACCGACTGCCGTTCAGAGGCACGAGCCCTGTCGTGACGCCTACGTTCGTGGACAGCCAATAGCGCGTCGTGGAGGTCACGGATGGTGCATTGCCGATGTTCAGCGTGGTGTCTGTCACGCTGAGGCTGCCCCCCGCAAGCACCGCGGCCACTGAAATGCTCACGGAGTCGATCACAAGATCGGAGATGATCATGGGATTGGTGGCTTCAACTACGCGTTATCGCCTGTCCTCGGACGTGACCATCACGTCCACTGATCTGTCGTTGAGCGCCACTCGCGCCGTGCCGGGGCTCGCAGCCGGAGGGGTTTCCAGTGGCATTGCGACGGTGACCATTCCGGCGAATGGGGGGACCAGCTTCAACGTGACGGACACGACGGCAAGTATTGCCCAGATCGGCATTGATTACCTGAATGGTCTGGGGATAGGCTACGCAATTGTTAAACTCGTTCGATTCTGCCACAGCACTATCGTCATCAAGACACACACCCAGGAAATAGGTCCCTGCCGGAACTTGGGGACCGATCGTGAGGGATCTGGGAAAGGTATCCGAGGTCCCTGCTGGCTGGAAGGCCGCGGTTGTCCTGCCCAACAACCGGTCAGATGGAGTAATAGTACTGTCAGTGGAAAGAAAGAAGCCGATATTGAACAGGATATGACTGATACGGATCGCTTCAGATACCTTGAACTCCTCCCGATTCTTGGTGTAGTACTCTTCAAGCTCAGCTTCAGAGACGGCAATCTTCTCCTTCGCCAGCCGGGTCAAATACTCTGAGACGATGATCTTTTCGCGCGCCGCCGCGATCTTGGCCTGTACTTCAGGCTCTCTCTCGACCCCCCTTTGGAGGGCTTCCGCCAACATCAATTTCGAGTCAATGATCCATTCCAGAGCCTTTCTTCTGCCCTCCCCGGTCTGCAGGGTTGCACGGAGAATGAGCGGGAGCTGGCTGGTCATTTCCTGAAACTCCTTGACCGTGAGACCTCGTTGTTGACTTGGGCAAGGGAGGGCTTTCATCTCCTGATGGCTGCGACCAGGCAGTGCCTGCCTCAAACGAGAACAGGCCCGTGAAAAGCAGGACCAGGATAAGCAGGACATCCGGTTTCCCCATGATCGTTTTCTCCCCTCCGACTGATCGGCCCACGCCTCAAACGACCCGTTGCGTCGTGCTATCGGGTGCCAAGCTGACTTTCGCCATCGCCATCGAGATGGGTTCACGGGGCGGAATTGGTCTTGGGACCATCTGCCCCTCGAGGCGGCTCAGAGCTTCATCGGAATCCCCGAGCTCTTCTGGACTGGCAAGCTTTGTGCCAGAGGCAAGGGATTCGCGCTCGACCGGGAGCGTTAGTAGCATCTCGTTAATCGAAGCCTAGATAATTTATTTGGGGATCTCTGACCGAGCCCCGCTCAGTGGCCGAGGGATTGCCGGAGTGGTATCTAACCGGATACCGCGGTATCCGTTCGGGGCCGTTCGGCAGGTCCAGGAGCAGCGATCTTCAAGCTCGCGAATTTAGTTGCGGGAGGAGCAGAGTATCCTTGAGGTAGGCGAGAAGTTCTCAACTCAAATATTACTTTTGACGATTCGTCAGAGACTCTTGGGGAAGTTCCCTGCAGCCAATCCAGACTGGTTGAGCAAGCGGGCGATTATCGGCCGACTGAGGGAAAGCTATCGGAGTTGGTCGTTTTGTCAGAGGTTTTTTCGACAGAGGCGATGCGGGGCGTGATCAGCGGCAATCTTCAAAGGGCGTGAATGGTTCCTGCGATTCAAAAGTTGAGACAATGCCTGCCGATGTGATTTTCGGTCGTTCTCTTCCTCTAAGAGCGGAAGGGAGGTTCTTATCGGAGAGACCTCAACTTATTGTTCAACCCCATGCTTTTGACCACCGGGCACTGCATTCCTGACCCACAATGGCTCCACAGAGGACAGAAGGAAAGTTGTCCCTAACTTCGCAGTCCGCTTTTAGGGAGACCTGCCGTTTACTGAAGCATTCGTTACACCATCCGTAGAGAACCCCGGCGATGAGGTGGTAGGCATTCGTTTCTGCATCACTCACCGGTTGATGGCAACCCTTACACGGAAAAGTCAGCGTAGAAACCGTGGTTGGCGCAAACATGATTTGATTCCTTTCCAGATTCAAGAGAAGAGACTGTGGATAGTTAACAGGTGGGAATTGACGTTGCTGTCAATTCCCACCTCACGGGCGTCCACAGGCAGACCTGAGTTGTTGAAGCAGCGCACCTGCACACCATCCGACTGGTTCCAGAATACCACCTTGCAGTGTTCTGACCCGTCCCCATACGCGGTCACCTGCACGTTTCCATCATTGATCCCGCGGATGAAATGCACCGCATAGGCGCCGACCCCTGACCGGGTGATGGTGTTGGCAAATCCGGCGTCGTCCCACTGATAGTTGAGGTGGGGCGTATAGGCAGCTAACGTTGGCCGGTCGGCCCAGACGTATGCGCCGGCGGGTCCAGACCCGTTGGTGAGGGGGAGCGGCGCTCTTGCCCCGATGAGATTGTTCCCCGCCACCTAGGTCAAAGTGAAGCGAGTGTCGACCGGCGTCCCGCCGCTGAAACACCTGACCTGAACTTCCTGGGTGGAACCGAGGGGGGAGGGCCAGATTTTAACGTTGCATCGGTCGCTGCGGGTACCGTACGCCGTCACCTGGACGTGTCCTCCAGCAGGGGTCCCGAGGTTTGGCAGCGAGGCCGTGTAGGCGCCGATGCCCGTCCGCCTTACCGTATTCGTAGCCCCGCTTGAGTTGAATTGCCTATGAAGGGCTGGCGTGTACGACGCCGCGCTCCATTGGTCCGCCCAGAGATAGGCCATGTCTGCATCCGGGGTCCTATTCGGGATGTTGGCGTTGGCGTAGCTCAGCGTGAATTCCGTGTCCGCGCGCGCCCCGGACGAGTCGAAGCACTGCACGCCGATATGCTGGGCTAAGTCGCTCCATAACGGCGGACCGGGGCCCCAGCCGGTGACTTTGCAGATCTGTGTCCCGCTGCCATAGGCAGTCACATGCACTGTGCCGGATCCGTCAGTCCTTTGAGAAATCACATCGAAGCCACCGAGGTTCGGCAGATGGACTGCGTAGACGCCGACGCTGGTCCGGGTTACCCAGTTTGTGGCCCCGCTTGAGTTGCGCTGGTAGACGAGGTCTGGCGTATACGAGGCCGCGCTCGGTTGGTTCGCCCACAGGTAGGCCCATTGGAGAGGCGCTGCTGCGCTGAACACGTCCAGGCCCCAATGCCGAGTGCGGGCCCCAGTAGGGCGAAGCCCTTGGCACAAAGCTCAGCGTTGTAGCTCCCGTGGGCTTGCCCGACGGCCCTCAGGATCAGTTGCTTTTTCGTCTCCTTGATAGCCTCGTGGTATTTCGTAATAGGCACATTCGTGTTTGTCTCCATTTCCAATACGGATTCGGGCGGGCTGCGAGCCTTGCAGCCCAGCCAGTTTCTGAAACAAAGCTGGGGCCACCGGCGGCAGCATTTCTGGTGGGTCAATGCCATTGAGTACCGCTACGGTCGCAACGATTCCCGTCAGCAAATCCTGCCTGTGGTGGTGTGTGAGGAAAGCTGGGAAGAACTGGCGGAGGGTTCAACCCAGGTGGTGAGGAAAACCTCCCGCCACGCCTGGATTTTCAGTGAGCCGTTGAGCCGCCGCACGGTGCATGAGCGCTGCAATCTGGGGGCGCGCCACCGCTGGGGTATCGAAAACAACTTTCTGGTCGAGAAGCATCACGGCTACCAATACCAACACTGCTTCTCTACGGATTGGAAGGCCCTGCGAGGCTATCACTACCTGATGCAGCTGGGACATCTGGTCAACGTGTTGGCCCAACATACGGCCGTGCTGGCGAAAATGGTTCGCCAGTTTGGGGTGCGGGGCTTGCTCCAACTGCTGGGGGAGACCGTGGCCGGACCTTGGTTAAAG
>JAKEER010000063.1 GCA_022616615.1 Acidobacteriota bacterium | reverse complement strand
CTCACAGAGTGTCGCAGTGCTCCGAAACCAGGTAGACGTGTCAAGGCCCTGCGTGCGAATAAGCCCTCACTCGCCGCTTCAGGACTTCCACCAAAGATACGTGCTTCGGATCTGCAGCTAGATTCTTCGTTTCGGCCGGGTCAGACTCCATATCGAAAAGCTGTTCACCTTTCTTGCCGTCACCCCAAAGCGTGTAGCGCCAGCGGGCGGTCCGGATACTATAGCCATCATAATCGCCTCGGCGGATCTGGGTGAAGGCGGCATCTCTCACGTTGCTGGCCGGATCTTCGAGGACCGGTTTCAGGCTTTTTCCGTCAAGGTACTTTGGCGGGGCCAAGCCACAGAGGTCGGCCAGCGTCGGATAAAGATCGACCAGTTCGGCAAGAGCCTTGGCCGGTTTGCCGTTGCCCTTCGTTCCCGGCGCAGCAACGATCAAAGGCACGCGGGCTGAATTCTCAAACAGGCTCATTTTCTGCCAGAGGCCGTGCTCGTAGAGGTGATATCCGTGATCGCTGGTCATAACCACCACGGTGTTTTCGGCGAGGCCTAGACGATCGAGCGCCTCCAGAACCCGGCCCACCTGCGCATCCATGAATGTCGTTGAAGCCCAGTAGGCCTGAATCGCTTCGCGACGCTGTTGGTCAGTCAGCGTTTCCTGTTCTTTCCTGGCACTGCCGTAGGCCGCCTCAGGCAGGCGTGCCTGGTCGCTGGCTGAAAGGGTCGGCAGCGTAATCTTGTCGAGCGGATACAGATCAAAATACTTCTTCGGCGCAACATAAGGTGTGTGGGGGCGATAGAAACCAACAGCCAGGAAGAAAGGCTTGTCTCTCTTCTGTTCGAGCAGGCTGACAGCCGCCGTGGCGCTGAGTCCGTCGGTTTGTTCAAGGTCTGTGCCTTCCGCAGCCAGCCAGCTCAGAGTGCCGCCGAAACTGCCTGGGGTGAATGTAAAGATGCGGTTCTCCTCGGCCTTGTCGCGGCCGGCCGGATTGACAAAGTACTCCCAGGATTCCACATCATCAAGCCCGCTGGTGCCGATCTGCGCGGGCACACCATAGTGATACAGTTTCCCGACGCGGGCGACAAAGTAGCCCTGCTGCCGGAACAGTTGTGGCAAAGTGACGGTGTCGGGCAAGAATTCGCGGAAGTTCGGCGTGGGTTTGTAATCGGTGGAAAATTGCCCGGCCCGTGGATTCGTGTGGATGCGCGTCGCGTTAGGCCGCCGCCCCGTCAGGAAGGAACTGCGGCTCGGACTGCACAGCGGAAACTGGCAATAAGCCCTCTCGAAGCGGACTCCACGTGCTGCCAGCTTGTCAATGTTCGGCGACTGGACGCGCGGGTGGCCGTAGCTCCGGAGATCGCAGTTGAGGTCGTCTGCCACCAGGAGCAGCACGTTACGCTTGCCCGCCTGGGCGTTCCCCACTGCAGCCGTTGCCAGCAGCAGAAGTAAAAGCCAAGCCACGCGCCAGAGTGTTTGGTCTAATTTCATAGCAGTGCTCCTTTGAAAATCCCCCTTAGAAAAGGGGGAAAGAAGGCGAAGCGACGGCGGTCGCGAAGACTTCAAGGGGTTGTCTCGACGGGTTCGGGAGAATTGAACGGACAACCCCCTGTCGCTCCGCGACCGCTGGCGCTCCGCGACCGCTGTCGGTTCGCGCCGCCTCCTTTGCTAAGGAAGAATATTTTCATCGAACGTAGCGCCACAACGCGGCGGAAGCCAAGATTAGCTCATCTCGTCAACGACACCGCAACTCCGCCTTTGGCCTTGCTCTCGTCGGCTGCCTCCATGAACGCAAACATCTCAAGAGTCTCGTCCGGGTTCACCGGCGCGACTCCCGTCTGAAAGAACTTGACGATCTCCACCAACAAGGGCCGGTAACCAGAGGGTTTGCTCTCCGAGTGGAGAATGGCCTTCTCGCCAAAAAGAGCGATCCCGTAGTCCTGCTTTCCCTTGCGAATGCCACGCACCACGCCCAAACGTCCGTCTTTCCACTTGCCAGTCACAATATCAGTGCCTTCGGTGTTGACCCGGGTTACGGACTCGCAACCGGGCCCCATGAGAGTGAACAACATCTCTACTGCATGAATGCCGTACCACATCAGATCGGGGTGATGCGGCTCGGTGGGCGCAGGCCCATAGACGTTAGAGCCTAGAATCCTGCCCGCCGCAGCCGCAGACTTCAACCGCCGGGTCTCATCCCAAAACCGCAAGCTGGACGAGCTGAACCACGGAACACCAGCTTCGCGGGCCAGACGGGCAATCTCGCGGGCATCCCGATAACTCGCTGCCAGCGGTTTGTCGATGAACACAGGCTTCTTTGCTGCCAGCACGGGTTTCACTTGTTCCAGATGCGGGCGGCCATCAACGCTTTCCAACAAAACGGCGTCCACCTTCCGGCAAAGGGTCGCGATATCCGCCACAATCTCCACCTTCCATTTGTCCCGAAGCTCGGCGGTGAATCCCTCGATTCGCGTGCGGCTGGATTCGATATCGGGACTTCCTCCCTTGAAAGCGGCTACGACCCGCGCGCCAGGAACGTGGTCGGGATTGGAAGAATCGTTCAGCAGCTTCGTGAACGCAATGACATGCGACGTGTCCAGACCGATGAGCCCGACTCGAATTGGCTGAGGTGACTCTGCCGTGGCAAGTGGCGCTATAGTCCAGAGAACGAGGGATGCTAGGACTGCGATTTTCTTAGTCATGTGAAGTCTCCGAAGGTGCGGAGGGGAAGATTCCGCGCGGTTTCCAACCCTAACATTTCCATAAATTTCCTAGACGACCCGTGCAAATATTGTTAGCCTTACGCTCGGAATTGGCAGAAATGTAGCATGTTTTTACCCTTTGTGGTGGCGAAGTTCCCATGGCACAGGGGACGCCGGCAACTTCTCCAAAGATCAACGGCTCTGGATCCAGTCGCGGAGGCGCTGCATGTATACCGATCATATGTTCCAGAACAAGGACAACAAGTCTCTTCCCGGAGTTTTCTCCGGCTCGTCTTTGGTTTCTGGAATGGCCAATCTCACCTGGAAGGCTTTTCAAGCTGTGAACCGCGCTCTTCCGGAAGGAGAACTGCCTTCGCCGAAATGGGCTCCCGGCAAAATGCTTAAGAGCTATGAAAGGTCGGCCCCCACGCTGGGTTTTCCACGGGCGACCGACTCACTGTGTCCCAAGTGTGTGCCTGAGGTGCGGAGCTCGATTGTCAGAGGTGAAAGAGACCTCTCAGCAATGATTCACGAGAACCCCGGGGAAATCAAAGCGCACATTCTGGAAGAAAACGGCCGGGTTCTGATGCGCAAGGTGTGCGACAAGCATGGTCCCTTCGAAGATGTGCTTTCCACCAGTCCCGACTTTACCCGCCGGATCGAAGGACTTTTCTTTGGCCGCGACTTTCGCTGTGCCGAAGATGCCGACATTCATCGCCACGGCAACTCCACCATCAAGTACGGCCGCGGGGCGGTGCTCACCGTCGACCTGACCAACCGCTGCAACATGATGTGCAACCCCTGCTTCATGGATGCAAACCAAGTGGGTTATGTGCATCAGCCGGAGTGGGAAGACATCAAAGCCATTCTCGATCGCGCCATTTCCTTCAAGCCGAAGCGACAGGTGATTATTCTGTTTTCTGGTGGCGAGCCGACAATTTCACCTCACTTCCTGGAGGCAGTGGCCTACGCCCGCAAGATCGGCTTCTACCGCATTATGGCGGCAACCAACGGCATCCGCTTTGCCCAGAGCGAGGAGTTCACGCGCCAGGCGCACGAGGCCGGGTTGCACGGCGCCTATCTGCAGTTTGACGGAACAACCAACGCGATGAACCAGCATCGCGGTGTTGGAAACCTTTTCGATGTGAAATTGCGCGCCATCGAGAACATGGCCCAAGTGGGAATGAAGACGACGCTGGTCACGACCATCGTCAACGGCGTGAATAACCTTGGCATCGGTTCCATCGTTGACTTTGCCTTGCGGAACATCGACAAGATCCAGACCATTGCTTTTCAGCCGGTGTCTTTTACCGGCCGCGACGAAGAAGTAAGTGACGAGACGCGCTATGCGCAGCGCTACACGCTGTCGCAAATGACAGAGGACCTGAAACAACAGATGAATGCCGACTGGCAGCCGCTACGCGATTGGTTCCCGCTGTCCTCCTACAGCGCCTTCACGAGCGTTATGGACATGCTGCAGGGCGCCGATGCTCCCTGGGGCTGGAGCGCCTGCAATTGCCATCCCAACTGCGGCATCTTCACTTTGCTCGTCGTGAACCGTAAGACCAGCGAATTCACTCCGCTGTTCAAATTTTTCGATTATGAGCAGTTCATTCGCGATGTGGCCGTGATCACGGACACAGCGCGCGGCAAAACCCTGACCTCGGCGCAACTGGCTTTGTCCATTATGCGCAATTACAAAGCAGATAAGGCACCCAAAGGATTTCCCATTCAGCAAGTGGTGAATCTTTTCAAGCCCAGTTCGGTAAAATCCAACAGCGACCGCAACGACCGGATGAAGACCCGCACTGACCAGGACGAATGGCGCGTGCTGTGCGTGGAAGGCATGTGGTTCCAGGATCTTTGGACTTACGACTTCCGCCGCACGGAAATGTGCGTCATTCCTTACGGCACTCAGGAAGGCGAGATTTCCTTCTGCGCCTACAACACGGGCGTGGGCTGGCGGCAGATCATCGAGAATATGCATCAGACGGCGACTTTGGCCGAATGGCATCGTACCCAGGGGCGCCATGAAATTTTCGCCAAGGGCAAGCCAGTCCAGCTCAAGACCACCCAGCACAGTCTGACGCTTCCCGTCATTCAGCCGAATTCCGCAAGTGGCAGCGGATGTGGCAGCAGCAGTCCGGGCCTGCTGGATAAAGATCGCGAGATTCTAGCCGCCATAAAAGGGCTTGGGGTCTGACGGAGACCTTGATGCCTTTCCGCGTTCTCCTTGAGTAGCTCCAAGGTGCCCCCACTTCAGTTCCAGCTTGTCCAGGTTTGGATTTTGAGAGTTCAGATCTAAGCTCCCAGTCAAATTGCCACAGCGAACAGACGCAGGCTTCCCAGCCCGCGTTTTTTCTTGGCCTATGGTTTCCATTGCAGAGCTCGCCAGACTGCTGGGTCTTCCGTTTCAAGGTGAGGGGACCCACACCCTCACCCGGGTTTCCAGTTGGGACGAAGCCGATGCATCGTCGTTGATTTTTTTTGACGGCAGGGGGATGGATAGCGCATTTCCCAGCTCTTTGCCCGCCGGATGCATCATCGCTCCGAAGAAGAACCTGCGTCCCGGCTGGAACGCCCTCATTTCTGAAAACCCTAAACTGGATTTTGCCCGAGCCGCAAACTGCCTGCTTCCCCGGCCTCGCGGCTCCGGAGCGCGGCATCCGAGTGCGGTAGTTGAGCCGGGGGCGGTCGTCGACCCGGAAGTCGATCTAGCCGCCGGCGTGGTTGTGGGTGCCGGGGCTCATGTCGGTTGCGGCTGCATCCTCCACGCCGGCGTCGTCATCGGCAGCGGTTGTATTGTTGGAGAAGACTGCATTCTGCATCCTCGCGTCCTGCTCTACCCGGGCGCCCGGCTTGGCAATCGCGTCACGGTTCATGCGGGCTCCGTTATTGGCGGGGATGGCTTTGGATACGTTTCCGATGGCCGGCAGCAAATCAAGTTCCCGCAGGCGGGTGGAGTCGTCATCGAAGAAGATGTCGAGATCGGCTGCAACACCACCATCGACCGGGGCTCGCTGGGGACCACGCGAATTGGCGCCGGCGCCAAGATCGACAACCTGGTGCAGATTGCCCACAACGTGCAGATCGGCCGCGGTGTCGTCATCGCTGCTCAAACGGGCATCTCAGGCAGCACTGTCATCGAAGACTTCGCCGTCATCGGCGGACAGGTTGGCTTCGGTGATCATGCCCGCGTGGAAAGCGGCGCCATTATCGGCTCCAAGGCCGGTGTGCTTCCTGGGAAGATTGTCCGAGGCGGCGAGGTTTACTGGGGGATCCCGGTCCGTCCGCTGCGGGAGTACAAGAAGCTGAACGCCCTGTTTGGCCGGCTGCCCCAGATGAAAGAGCGAATCGAGCAATTGCAGCAGCAAGTGCGGCGGCTTGAAGAAGGGCTGAAAAGCCTCAGCGGCGATGGGGAGGTGAGAAGCGGCAACGGTTCTCCCGGCGCAAGTTGAATCCATTTGTCATTGATCGTTGAACATCGGTCATTTCTCATTTTTCCTTGGCTTCAGACTGCTCAAATGGCAAATGAGAAGTGAACGATGAGCTTTAGGTCGGGTCCCCGGCCCGGTGCCCGAGAGCGAACTTCGAGATTCGTTAGTGTATGAACTCCTCACCTCGAGAAGCTGGGAAAAAATAGTAGATTTCGGTCCCCCTCTCCCCAACGCGGGAAGAGGATGAAGGCTTGAGAAGCCTTCATGGGGTGAGGGGGCGGAGCACAGAGATGATATTGCTTGCTGGGGTCCAAGAACCCTTCAGCCGCTGGGTTTCGGGAACTGAGTCACGCCAGAGGAATCCCCCTCACCCCACGCCCCTCTCCCGCGTTGGGGATAGGGGAGCCGAATGGGGCAAGGGGGCAGAAGTCAGTATAATTTGCAAGCACATGCGTTCAACAGCGCTTCCCAACCATTTCGCAATCTGACAATTTCGGGATGCTCAATAGTTGGCGTGATTTGTCATGACCCATTCCAGAACATGGTTCGTTGTTCCTCGTGTTCCCGAGCCAGAAGCCATGGAGAGTTGTGAGGAAGCTGAAGCCTACAGCTCGGCCGCATCGCAAACCTATCTGGACCAACTGGACGACACTTTCATCGAGCACGTCCTGTCCCTAGGAGTGCGCTCGGGCCTGGCACTTGACGTGGGCACCGGCCCCGGCCAGATTCCTATCAAGCTGGCGCTGAAGCTGCCTCAACTTCAGATTGTTGGCCTTGATCTTTCCGAAGCTATGCTGGCCAAGGCGAAGAACGATGCAGCCCAAGCCGGCGTTGGCAGCCAAGTTCGCTTTCAAACCGGAAACGCCAAGCAACTCCCCTTTTCTGACAATCATTTCGATCTGGTGATTTGCAATTCCTTGCTGCACCACGCTGCCGATCCGCTGGCCACGCTGAACGAACTGGCGCGCGTGACCCGTCCGCAGGGCGCCGTGCTGATGCGGGATTTGAGGCGGCCTTCCGCCCTCGCCTTCCCGTTTCACCTTGCCTGGTTCGGAAGGCACTACCGGGGCCTGATGAAGAAGCTCTTCACCGACTCGGTGCGAGCCGCTTATACAAAGCAGGAACTTGAAGAACTCTTAGTGCGATCGAGAATCGTGGGAGGAAGGGTCTTTCGGAAAGGCCTATCGCATATCGGAATCGAAAGGCGTGCCTCGTAGGCCCACGCTGCAACGCTGGCTCCTCGAAAAATCCTCCTTTAGAAAAGGGGGAAGGAAGGCGAAGCCTTCAGGGGTTGTCTGAATGAGTTCCGGGAAAGCCGAACGGACAACCGCCTGGCGCTCCGCGCCCCTGAAGCCGTGAAGAAATTCAATGGTAGGGACGCGCTGCTGCGCGTCCGCGACGGGAAACCCAAGACGGACCCGGAGCACCGCGTCCCTACCGGCTCATGTTTATGTGCCCAACCGAATTTTTTCACAGCTCCTTTTGTTAAGGGGGAATATTTTCATCAATCGTGGCGCGGCGCAGCGGGTATGGGACGCGAAGTTCGATACTCATTAGTGCTTGTCTGCTAGAGTTACTTCTTCTGAGCCTTCACCTTAACCTTGGCTTTCTCTTCTTCAGCAATCTCCTCGCGGCGGACCTGCTCGCTTTGCCATTCCCTATAAATGCGAGGGTAGAACCGTTCGGGAAACTCGAGTGCCCAAACCTGCTTGCGAATGACCCAGTTGGCAGGCTCCAAACCGAAAGCTTTTTTCCACGACAGAATCGCCTGCGGCACTTTGCCCTCGCGCTGAAATACCACACCGCGTCCGAAGTGCGCCTTGGCATTCTTCGGTTGTTGCACCAGAACGGTATCGTATTCTTTGCCTGCTTTCCGATACTGGCCGGTTTTCACCAGCAAATCCGCCAGCCGCAGCCGCTTCTCAACGCCGCGAGTGATAGACTTGAGTTGCTGGCTGAGCTCCGCGATTTCTTTCCTAAAACTCACCTTCGGTCTTTCCGAAATTCTGAGCGGCTTCTTGCTCCATTTTTCGGAAATCAGATCCTCAATAATCTTTGCGTTCAGGCTTTCGCGGATGTCGAACCCGCCCACCTTGAGATAGCGGATGACTCCGCGCTCATCGATATAATAGCCATTCGGGAGATGATCAAAGCCGTAGAGATCCCAGAGGCAGTCGACCGAATCGACTGCTACAGGAAACGTTACACCCGCCTCTTGAACAAACGGACGCACGACCTCCGGTCCCTGGCCATCCATCGCCACACCGATGAGTTCAAACGGTTCTCCCCGATGCCTTAAGTAAAAGCTTTGCCAGGCGAACAACTGTTCCCGGCAGGCGCTCCACGAGGCCCAAACAAAAAGAAGAATCCGCTTGCCGCGATAGTCGCTGAGGCGCAGTTCTCCTCCGTCGAGCGTGAGGAGTACGACATCTGGAGCAGGATCACCAATTTTGACGGTTCGTTTTTCTGGCATGGTGAGTTTCGGGCTCGCCGACATGAAGGCAACGCCGGACCGAGGAAAACAGACAGGGACTGGAAACTTCGGACACCTTATAGTTTGAAGCTCCCAGAGTTGTCAAGGAAGGGCGGCGTCCGATCAGGGCTACGCAATGTCTTTCTTAATAAAGGTGGACAGCGGTTTCGCAGAAACTGCGTGGGTTGTCGCGCCTCCGGTCTACAAACTTGTCAGGACAACCCCGAAGGCTGAGGCCTTTGCGCCCTGAAGCTGTGAAAAAATCGAAACTTCGGCTCTCCGCGCCGCGCGAGGGGGAGAAGGGAGTCGACTTTTTCTCTGCATTTCAATTCTTTCACCTCCCCTTTGTTCAGGGGAGCTGTGAAAAAATTCGCTTGGGGAACAAACCTGATCCAGTAGGAACGCGGTGCTCATTGATGTCAACTCAAGGCGGTTTCGTCCACGATTGGCGTACTTTTCGCCAATCGTGGGCCCCGTCTTGCCTTAAGTTGACATCAATGCGCGGTGCTCCGCGTCCGTGTTGGGTTTACCGTCGCGGACGCGCAGCAGCGCGTCCCTACCCTTGAATTTTTTCACAGCT
>JAKEER010000509.1 GCA_022616615.1 Acidobacteriota bacterium | reverse complement strand
TGCCTATCGCGGCTGCCAGGAGCAACGAGGCTGCAGTCGTCAGGCCTTCGACCTGACCGCCGTCGCGAGGGTCACGAATGATGGTGCCGGCTCCAAGGAAACTTACTCCGGTAATAACTGCTTCAATGATACGAATGGGATCGCTAGTCAGCAGACTCGCGAGCTTCGCATCATAATTTCTAACCATCACGTGGCCCAAGAGAACCAAGAGCGCTGCTGCTCCGGAAACCAGCATGTGCGTTCGGAGGCCGGCGGGCTTGCGAGCCGCTTCACGATCTAGCCCCACCAAACCGCCCAACAGCATGGCAAGGGCCACGTAGGCCAGCATCTGGAGTTGAGCTTGCTGCATGGATTCACCTCGTTCTATTGACCTCTCCGCGAAGAGAGCCAACCCTTGTGACCCGGTCTATCATCGTCCTCAGGGGTTTCCCCTGGCTGTTCCCTCTCCTTCCCTGAAACGTTAAGGACCTAGCTAGTCCTAATCAAAACTAGTTTGTCCGGCAGATGAAAAACGCGATGTTCAATATTGATCGGGGCCCCCAACGTGCGCCCCGGCTAGTCCCAGCTCCACGTCTGGTAAGGTCATACCTTCTTCTTTCTCCATTATTTCTCGGGTTTGCCCTGCTTGCATTCAAGCAGCAATGTGGATGGACGAAGTGATGGGCTGGAGGCGCGAGGAGGAAAGTGTGCGAGGACCCGCTCGCTACCGCTCGCGGTAGTGTCAGTGCCCGGACCCTGATGCGAACAGTAACGCGAGCGGGAGCGAGCGGGTCCTGAGGTGCGCAGAGGCAGCGTCACCCCGCCAAACAAATACCGTTAACGCACTCCCGCTGCGCCACTACATTGCAGACTCGGCCGACAAAGAATCGATCACTTTCCCTCTGACTTGAAGCTGCAAAAAAGGGAGGGCGAGCGTCCTCGCGAACCGCGGCGAGCAAGGGTGTTGCTAAAGACCAGCTCACGAGGCGCTCACCCTGCCACTTAAGGGCCTTCGCAATTTCCTCACAGCTTCCGTTCTCCCGGAACTAAAAAAGAGTTCGCCGGAACAAAGAGAAGCAGATGATGAGACTCCTCGCGAATTCGAATCGTCCTCTGGACCTACTGTTGGGCATACGCTCCTACGAACTGATCTTCAACGGTGACGGCTTCTAACCGATTAGCTTTGGCTTGTCCCATGATCACAATCGTATAGGTCTTGTTGGGCTCAAAACTGAACTGCGGCAACATGAGCAAGGGTTCCTTTTTGCCTTGCGGTCGCAACTCTACTACGGTGGTCGTGGGAGCGATCTCGGCATATGCCGCTTCCGACTTAAAATTCACTCCTCCGAACAGCTTCTCGGCATCCTTCATCACGTAGACGTCGAGTTCGCCTGCATCGGGCGAGGCATTGATTACGCGTACCCTCGCCTTCCCTGCAGTTGGTGGCGTCAGATGGTCAGCGACGACTTTCAACTCAGGCTTGGGGTCTTTCGCCGAACTTGGCATAGCAATGAGGGTGTAATGCTTGCCCCCGGCAAAGTTCTCACTGCTCTCAGTGAGTGGTTTTGTCTGTCCCGCAGGCTTCAGTGTCAACCGATGTCTGTTATCAGGGAGTTCGGCATATGGGGTGACCGTTTTGTAAGTGACGTTGGAGAAAGTTTTAGATTCTCCGGCGAAAGCATCAACGGGCGGTTTTGCAGGCATCGCATGAACAACCCGAACGAGTGCTTTGTCTCGTTTGGCGACATCACGGGATGCCGGAGCCGTAGTGGATCCGCTGTCAGTCGTTGTTTTGACGGATCGGTCCTGGCTGGATTCGCGAGAGCATGCGATTGTGAGCATCAAGAGAACCGCCAGCACAGGAACCATATTCTTGGTTGATTGTTTCATAAGAACGCTCCTTATATTTTGAGACTTGAAGCGACAACCTGCGCGAGTGCCCGCCCCAGAGCAGCTTCCCCTCATAATTGATCCTAGACACTCCGCCAATCTCTGCTGTTCAAAAATGACCAGCAAATAGAGAAGCCGATGGATCGCTTCCGAAATTACACCATCGCATGATTTTCCGCTGCACGTTGGACGCGAATCTGCTCAACAACCTGCGAGTGCAGGCTCTCCTGCGTGAATATTCTCGGCTTCCCCGGACCCAGTGCGAGGAAGAACGTGAAAAAGTTCCCAAAACCCGATGTACCACGCAAGGAACCGCCAGAACCAGAAACACCGTACAAACTGCCGCCGGATTCAGTGCCGGAGGTGCCTCCAACGCCTCCCATCCCGCAGAAGGATCCGCCCTCTGAAAAACCCAAGCGGGAGCTGGGTCGCGCGACGAAGACTAGAACGGGGCTGTCTGGGCGCGGCGGACACAGGAGCAATATTGAACAGCCTCGTTGCCTCGACTCGCTGACAATGTGAGAGCGACGGGAGATCCTGATGGAACCTCGGGAACGAAAACTTGCCATCAACACGCTTAGTCACCTTCTGGAGATTTGCCGAGAGAGCGAAATCGGGTTTCTACGCGCGGCCAGCCGTTCGCAGAAGCCTGGCCTAAAGGAGTTTTTGGGCGCGGAAGCGCTTCAGCAAGCCCTGTTCATCGCGGAACTGCAGCTCGAGCTGCGAAAGCTGGGCGTGGCTGTAACGCCTCCAGCACCAGGTGCTGCGAAGCTGCGAGGCTGGAATGAAATCGTAAGCACCCGCCTCTTGCCTTCAGGGGACGAGACTGTGCTTCTTTTGTGCGAACAGGGCGAGAGAGCCGCACTGGGTGAATATCTTGCAATATTGCACGGTGATCTGCCCGTCGCTGTATTCCAGCTCGTGGAACGCCAGCATTTTCAATTGCGAGAGGCTTATGACCGCCTCTCTCAGATCCGAGAGCAGCTTCGAAAGGGCGAAGGAACGCCCGGACGTGATCTCAACCGAGATCGGCTCGCGCTGTCGTCGCCTGGAAGGGAGCTTGAGGGTGAATGAAAATGTGGAGCATCGCGCCCGTTGAAACAGGCGATCGGCAGTGCGAATACGGGCACGCTTCATGCTTCACTTTGTTCGGTTTCTGCTTGCTTGTATTTTCGTATTTCCTCGCACAGTGCTGCTCGACCAAGCCTGCCACCGGCACGGGCCGTGCCACGCCGCTAAACAAATACGTATTTTCTTTGCTCAGTAGCGGAAGAGTACGACGCACTATGTCAACGAACTGGAGGTAACGCAAGATGATCGCCCGCATCTGGCACGGCTGGACAACCCCTGAGAACGCTGATGCCTACGAAGAGCTTCTGCGTTCAAATATTTTCCCTAGGATCGCAGATCGGCAGATTAAGGGGTATGAAGGCGCTCACTTGTTGCGTCGTGATAGCCAAGAGGGCGTCGAGTTCATAACGCTATTGTGGTTCGAGACCTTCGACGCCGTACGAGCATTCGCTCGTGAGACTCCGGCTCTGCTTCAGACGAAGCAGTTGCTCGTGAGGTCTGATAGGCACTTTCAGCACTATCGAGTAATCGCGCCGGATTGAAGTTCTTGAGCCACAAAGCCGGCCCCAGAGCGCGCCCGGCCGGGCGCGAGAGTTTACAAAAGGCGTTCTTGCCTTGTCCGTTCCCGCCAACAGCCAAGCTGTGTCGTCCCCCTTCTCTCCCACTGATTTGAGCGGGGACATGGTGGACACCCCCGTCACAGTCACCGAATGCTGTATTCGCCCCACCTCGAGTGATTCGCATTTCAGGAGGCGGGTGCAACTGAAAGCGGCGTACAGAATGGTGGAACGCGCGCTCCCGCGCGTTCCTGGAGATTGGACATTTTTTGGAGTGGCGAAGCCCACCCTGGGAGCGCGGGCGTCCCGCCCGCCTCGGAGCGGCCGGAGGCCGCTCCGAAGGCCTGCGGCCACAATTGCGGGCGGGACGCCCGCGCTCCCAGGGTCCAGTCTCCAGGAACGAGCGCTCCCGCGCGCGTTCGTCTCCGGAAGGAAGCAAGCGTGCGGAGGAGCGCCCGCTCCACCCAGAGCGCGTCCAGCTAGCCCATGCTGTACGCCACTTTCAATTGCACCCTCAGGAGGCCCGTTCTTTCTCAGGCCGATCTCTGGTATGGTACGGTAGTCCGTGCCTCCAAAAGAGTTGTCCACCCCTCGTCCTGCCTGACGCAACACAGACTAGGGATGACGAGAAAGGTCAAGAGAAGTCGAAATGGATAGAAGTCGCAAGCGCATCCTGTGTATTGAGGACGATGAGGATACTTGTGTCTTGCTCGCCCTTTGGCTCGGCTTATCCAATTGTGAAGTGATCTCAGCCCCGACGATGGCTCGCGGGATTGACTTGGCGCGACACCAGGGCTTCGACCTTTATTTAGTGGATTCCCGCCTGCCAGACGGCACAGGTGTAGAAGTCTGCCACCAGATCAGAGCGTTCGACGCCCATACTCCGATTCTATTCTGGTCGGGTGATGATGACGCACCTAATCAAGCCTATGCAGCAGGAGCCCAGGCGTTCATCGCGAAGCCCATCGATCCGGATCCGTTTAAGAAAACAATCGAGGATCTCTTGAGAGTGCATCGAAGCAAGGAAGCAGAGAGGTCAGTCTAAATGTGGCCTCTCTGTTCCGGCCTATTTGCTTTCACAGGATGCGTGACCGCAACGGCACGTTCCGGAGGTTTCGCGCGCATTAGCGCAGTATTGACTGCAATAGATTTTGCCGTTTTCCGAAACGCCTTTGCCAGGTGTCACTTTGCAATGGCATCCTGAGTGGTTGCAGTTTTTCATAAGTTTCCCTCCTACATCCGCACTGACCTACCCCGATCCCAATAGGGTTCGTAGCCATAGTGTTTGTAGATCTCGCTGCCCCAAGCGGAATCGGCCATGTCGGGCCAATTGTCTTTGTCAAATCCAGGCGCGTTTTCCAGCAGCTTTCTCTCGACGTTGAGCTTAAAAACCTTGTTGGCGACATCAAGCTTCAAGGCATTCCACGGAATGGCGAACAATTTGTCCCCAAAGCCCATGAACCCTCCAAAAGAAAGCACGGCATAGGCCACCTGGCCCGTGTCGACATCAATCATTAACTCTTCAATCGCTCCCAACTCTTCTCCTGCATTGTTCCATACCCTGTCGCTGCAGATCGAACTGGCCGACAGAACTTTTGGCGGTCGCATCGTATTCCCTCCTTCATCTTGGAAAATTGCCCCTCGTGCAGAGGCTGGAAAAGATTCTGAACTTTCATCCCTTCTGGCGGCTGTGCAGTATTGCTCACCACTTCAACGAATCTTTCTCGAGGGCTCAGCCACGTGTAAAAAGTGCCTTCTGATGGATTCATTACAACACCTTGTCCGAACCGCGACCGGGGGAGGTCGCCTCGGGAGCCCGTCAGTCCCGTGGTTCGTGGATGGCAGCCTGATTGCCGTGGAAATTAGGTAGGAACGAGGTGGGCCATGCAGTCGGGAAATAATTCAATGTCAGCCGGATTGGTCTTGTTGTTCCTGTTAGCGCATTTTTTCCTGCTAGCGGGCATCTTGATTCGAATCGTCTGGCAGGGGATTGCCGCCCGCGTGAGATCTTCAGCCGACCCATCTTGCCATTCAACCTGGAAGAAAGGACCAGGAGGCGGCTTATGAAACTAACAGAGTGCAGCTTCTACAGAAGTGGCAAGGATGTGAATTTCAGCGTGTTTTCAGATGATGTGTGCCGAGTGCACCACATGAGAAGCATTTCGTTGCCCCTGGGAGGCGATGTCGACGTTTACGACGTCGAACCCGGACAAAAGTCTCACTGGATCGTCATTCGCCAAACCGAGGACGGAAAGCACGACTTGAGATGGTTTGTTCGTAAGGGACGAGACTTCGAGGAAGACCGGGGCGCCGTTCCCCAAGCGCTGAAGCGAGAGGTCGGTGAAAGATTTCCTCAATTAATTCCCAGACACCCGGCGCTGGTAGCTTGAGCGCTTGGCGTCCTGTCTGATTCGGAAGAAGGAGTCATGAGAGTTCTTTTGGTAATCAACGAAAATCCGATTTCGGTAGACCTGGTGAGAGGCGTTCTTTCGTTGAGCGACCGAGAAAGTATCCACGTCCGCATCCTGCTTCCTGTCGTCTTACTGCGAGACCGCCCAAGCTTCGGACGGTTGGATCTGGAGTGGCTGACGACCCGCGCCGAGTGCGTCGCCGAAAAAGTTGCCGACGTATTCCGAGCCCGTGGCTTGAATACGGAGGCGATTGTCCGCCTGGGCGATGCGGCGGTAAACATCATCATCGAAGAGGCTGAAAGTTGGCGGGCCGACTGGATTGTCCTGGGCCAAAAGCTGGACGAAGTCGTGGACGGATGGTTGGCGGACACAACGGTTCAGTGCGTGACCAATTATGCCCCCTGTTCTGTCAAAGTCGTTCCGCTGGAAAGCTGGCATGGAACGATATGAACGGACGCAGCGCTCCCGTTTGATTCTTGTTAGGCCACAAGCGATGGCCTTTAGATGCTGGCCCGTTCGCACGCGACGTCGCGCCCGTTCTCGTCCCTGGAAATTGAAGGGCCGCTTACGGCGAGGATCCCAGAAGCGAAACGACCTCCTCGTTTCGAAGGTGCGAACTTGAAGAGACGCGGTGCTCCGCGTCCGCCCCGGCTTTCGCCGGGGGCCTGGAGGTTGGACATTTTGAAAGCCCGAAGCGCCAGCGAGGGACTCGACGATATCCGTCGCTTGCGCTCCGGGCTTCCAAGCGCCCGTCTCACGGTAGCAAACTCACGCTTCGTGCGATTTGAGTCCTTTGCTGGGTGAAGCGCTCTTCTGAGCATCTGTTGAACGCAAACGCACGTCCATCGACAAACTCTCAAGAGTTCATGCGCATGAGAACGTCCAATCTCCAGCCCCCGGCTTTCGCCGGGGCCAGAACGGTGAACTGCAAAGGCGTCAGGACATTTATGAACACGACTCCGCCCATGAGCGATTGTTAGTCGGACGAAGTCAAGGCACCATCGAAGCGCTCGGCTCGAACTCTTCCACCCATCCTCACAAAGAAAATATTGCCCCCCCTGGCTCAGATTTACATTGCTCACAGTCCGTGTGCGCAGGTTTGTGAACGAATTCCCTCGTTTGGCAGTCGAGCTGCAAAACCGTAGGTTGTCCGAAATTTTTCGGAACACTAGTGAACATGGAGGCAATTCTCATGCGGAGTCGAGCGCGAACTTCATTCATTCTCAAAGTGGCCATGTTGTTTCTTGGCTGCTTCCTGGTGCGGTATGGGGCAATCTTGGCCGGCGACCATCACGTCTCTTCGAAGACGGTGAAGGAAGTCCAAACCGAGCTTAAGCAAAAGGGCTATCACGCGGGCGAGGTGGACGGAGTCCTAGGAGCACAAACACGAGCCAGCTTGCGGCGCTATCAGAAAGAGCAAGGCTTGACCGGTGACGGCCGGCTCACCCACGAAACAGCAGTTCATTTGGGCGTCGCAAAAAAGGGCAGCGATCCGAGCCCAGGCGAACATTTTGAAGACGCAGGCGCCGAGATCAAAGAGCACTACGGCAAAGGTGGCAAAGCCCTAGGGAAAGGCGCCAAAGAGATGGGGAAGGACGTGAAAGAAGGCGAAGTGACTGATGGTGCCAAGGACTTGGGTAAGGGAGCAGGAAAGTTCGGCAAAGAAGTGGGAAAGGGCACCGCCAAGGCCGCCAAGAAAGTGGGCAAGGGTGTGAAGGATGCAGTAGATGGAGATGATGACAAGAAGGAGAAGAAAGAGAAACCTTGAGTCCGAGCAGTTTTGAACAGCCCTGCATTGAAGAGCAGGCGACCATCTATACGAGGGAACTTGCGACCGCGCTGCAAAACAGCGAGGAGTTTCCCTCACGCCAGCTTGCACTTGCGAAGGGAGCGGCGCCACGCTTGATGAAAATATTCGCCCTTAACAAAGGGGGCGGCGCGAAGCGACAGCGGTCGCGGAGCGCCAGCGGTCGCGGAGCGCCAGGGGGTTGTGCAGCCTTCCCAAACTCGTCACGACAACCCCCTGAAGCCTTCGCGACCGCTGTCGCTTCGCCTTCTTTCCCTTTTTTAAGGGGATTTTCAAGGGAGATTCCTATGAACTCGTTAAATGTTAGTCAAGAACTATCAGGGGTGACACGGTGGGGAGCTTTGCTCCTGAGCCTATTCATGGTTCAGCCCGCAGCTTCGAGCTTAGTCGCGGCTCAGATCGAGCAAACTGGCACCGTGCCGATCTTGAGGGTTAATGTAGTCGCCCGTAGCACGAAGGCCATCAACTACCGCCATCGTGGAGGCGCTACCAAGGTTGATTTCGCCGGCACGGCCCTTCAGCCCAAGGCCTACGGAGAAGCCAAGGTAGAAACCAAGAAGGGCTACACTGAAATTGAAGTTGAATTTGACGACTTGGAACCGGCCTCCAAGTTTGGGCCTGAGTTCTTGACCTATGTTCTCTGGGCTGTCTCACCAGAAGGTCGCGCGTCAAACCTGGGAGAAATTCTGTTGGACCGAACCTCCGACGGCAAACTCAATGTGACCACCGAGCTGCAGGCCTTTGGAATGATCGTCACTGCCGAGCCCTACTTTGCGGTCACCCAACCCAGCGACGTGGTCGTCATGGAAAATAGCGTCAGAGCGGACACCAAAGGCAAGATCGAAGAGATCGAGGCGAAATACGAACTGTTGCAGCGTGGGGAATACACTTTGAATATTGACCCCTCGAAAGTCGTCCCGGTCCGGTTTGATTCAAAAAGTACCCTCCCTTTGCTCGAAGCCCGCAACGCAATCCAGATCGCTCGCTGGGCAGGGGCGGACCAGCACGCCGGCGATACGTTTCGCAAAGCAGAAGGACTGCTGCAACAAGCGGAATCGTATGAAGCCAGAGACGAGAAGAAGAGCGCCATCCAAATGGCTCGCGAAGCCGTTCAAACCGCCGAGGATGCCCGCTTAATCGCCCGCAAAAGGATGGAGGAAATTCGTCAAGCTGAGGAGCGCGAGGCTGCCGCCGAGCGCGAACGTCAGACGCAGTTGAAGGTAGAGGAGGAATCCAGACTGAGAGCTGAAGCCGAGCGAGCTAAACAGGACGCGGAGACGGCTCGAGCCGCGGCGATCGCTCAGCAGGATGCCGCCAGGCTGGAAGCCGATCGTGCCCGCCGCACGGCACAGGAGACCGAACAGCTGCGGCAACAACAGCAACAACAGGCAGAAGCGGAGAAACGCGAGCTTCGTTCCAGGCTCACCCAGCAGTTGAACCTGATCCTCGAGACCCGCGACAGCGCGCGTGGATTGATCGTTAGCCTCTCAGATGTTCTGTTCGATACGGGGCGGTACACTCTGAGGCCTGGGGCAAGGGAAAAGCTGTCCAAGATCGCCGGCATCGTTCTTTCACATCCTGGGTTGAAACTCGAGGTGGAAGGCCACACCGACAGTGTTGGCGGTGAGGAGTATAACCAGCGGCTGTCGGAAAACCGGGCTGCGGCCGTACGAGACTATCTCGTGCAGCAAGGAGTTCAGAGCCAGTCCATTGCAGCGCGAGGTTTCGGCGAGTCGCAACCCGTGGTCTCCAATGCCAGTGCTGCCGGCAAACAGCAGAACCGACGCGTCGAATTAGTGGTCTCCGGCGAACCCATTGGAGTGCCGGCAGGGGCGGTAACTTCGCTTCGGTAGTGGCCGGCGCCAAAACGCTTTCCTGGGCTCAAGTGAGAAGAGAGACCTCCTCTCCAAGCTGATGTTGACTCCTAGATTGTGACGTGAGATTACAGATGGGTTCCGGCTTGTTTCGAGATCTTTTTCATGCGGCCGTCGCCCGATGAGACGCGCATCCTGTTCGGCGGCTTCACTGGCGGACCGGTTGCCGATCTGAAAGCGAAAACCGCGCGGCTGCACAAGGCGCTCGGACGAATGGTGCCCGATCTTTCGGGAGTCCGATTGTCC
>JAKEER010000508.1 GCA_022616615.1 Acidobacteriota bacterium | reverse complement strand
TGTTCGCGTTCTTGGAGTCGGGTGAGGCGACCGGCGCAACCGCGAAGGGGCAGCCCGGCCGATAGAAGAAGATTGCTACCGGAGAAGTTCGACTTGCTTGGTAGCCAGGAAAAAAAAGGAAAGAGAAGCATCATGCGGCGCGTTTCGCTTATCCTATTTTTTATTTGTAGCAGTCATCACTCAGACCGATTGTGATTTCCTCGACGTTTGCGGTGGGTTCGTCAACTGAGGAGGCTCTCAAAAATGGAGGATTCTAAATTGAACCGGCGAAAGTTCTTAAACCAGTCGTTAATCACATCGATCACAGCCATCAGCTCTCGAAGGATGTTTGGGGCCAACGATCGTGTTTCCATTGGAATAATCGGTTGTGGAGCACGGAACCTGCTGAAGGAAGTTTTGGAGTTTAGTCAGGATACCAACGTCGAAGTCACGGCAGTGTGTGACACCTGGCGCCAGCAGCGCGAGAAGGCAGTTGCGATGATAAAAGAAGCTTCTGGAAAGGAGCCTCAACAGTTCGTTCATTACCAGGACCTGCTCGCCATGAAAGGCGTCGATGCCGTGGTGATTGGCACTCCGGATCATCAGCACTGCAGGATGCTGACAGCCGCGGCTCGGGCGGGGAAAGACGCCTACGTGGAAAAACCTCTCGCCATGGAGATGAAGGAGTTGATCGAGGCAGTGGATAGCGTCAAAAGATACCAGCGCATCGTCCAATGCGGGACGCAGGTTCGCAGCTACCCCAGCGCGGCGGCGGCCCGAGCCTTTGTAACTTCCGGTGGGCTGGGCAGAATTCTGAAAGTGGAACAATCTCGCAACTCCTATCGGCCCTACTGGCATCAATATGGCGAGCGTCCCGTTCGGGAATCAGACGTCGATTGGAAAGCATTTCTAATGCATCGCAAGTATCGGCCGTTTGATGCCGACCAATACGCCGGCTGGTTCGGTTACCGGGAATTCTCACGCGGCCCGCATTCAAATCTGATGGTCCATTTTATTGATCTGGTTCATTACATCACGGGCGCAACTGTTCCGAAACGCGCAGTGACGCTGGGGGGCACCTACCGCTGGAAGGATGCTCGCACGGCTCCCGATTCGATTGAGACCATCTTCGAATACCCGGATGAAGGATTTCTGGTTCGCTATAACACGACTTTTGGAACCAGTGCTGGCAGCTATCTTAAGTTTTTCGGAACACGCGGCGTTCTCGACGCTTCTCGGTGGTCCTGGACCGAGCCGTTCCAGGTGAGCGGTGAAGGCTCAGGAGAGCCAGATCGTATCGAACCTGGCACTGGCCTGCCAACTCTCGAGAGTACCCCGCACATGAAGAACTGGCTGGAGTGTCTGCGCAACCGAAAACCGCCCAATGCGCCTATCGAAGCCGGTTACGCTCACTCGGTGGCCGTGATCATGGCTGATGAAGCTTATGTTCGAGGCGCCCGAATGGTTTACGACCCGGTCAAGCGGTCGATGCGGCAAGGATGACGAAACAATTTTCTCGGAGTGAAGCTAAAGCCCCAACGCCTTTCGCCCAGCATCCGTCAGCCGACTCGAGTTCCAGGGCGGTTCCCAGGTCTGCTCGATCACCCCATTGCGCACTCCCGCGATCTTCATGAGGCGCTGCCGGATGGGCTGACTGTTGCCGCCCGATCCCCACGCGAAGTAGCCGTAGCGCGGCCGGCCACGATCCGGCATGGCCATCACCACATGACCCACAGCGCCCTGCACACGCACGCCATAGATCAACCCCAGATCCACGACACTCGCATTGGCGGTGTGCAACTGTTCGTCTTCGAATTCTGGTCGCGGGCCTGCTCTCGACTCGAAAACTCAAGCAAACCTTCTGGCGGCGCGGTACTTGGGTAGGCGGCTCTGGTGACGCTGGTTCTGGGATTTCTTATGGGGATGATAGGATTTGTGATCGATCTCCCAGCCATTGGTCATGAGAAGGTGATCACCGAGCGATGGGGCATTCCTTTCATGATGCAGGCTTGGTGGGCATTCTGCATCTGCAGCGCGATTTACGTTATGACGAGTCTGGTGACGCTGCCGCCGCCCGAAGGACAGGTCGCAGGACTGACATGGGAGAATCCGTTGGAGGTTCTTTCGTCAACTGAAAGGGTCGGACTTTCCGATCCGAGACTCCTGGCAGCGGGGCTTCTGAGTCTGATGGTGGTCAGCGCACCCCAATCGCTCCCGTTCGCTATATGAAAACACTTATTACTGGCGCCAATGGGTACGTCTCCAAGCACGTGATTGAAGCACTTGCACGCGATCACGATCTCGTTCTCACATCTCGGCGCGATCTTTTCGAAGGTCCACATCGAGCTCAAACAGCCGCGCCCTTTGTTCGCGCGGACCTCACTGACCTGGAACAGTGTCGTCGCGTCGTTGAGGGCATCGACCTCATCGTGCACATCGGAGCGATAAACGAGCCAACCCCCGATACCTTTCGAGTCAATACAATTACGACTTACAACCTTATGGAGGCCGCCCGCGAGGTTGGCGTCCGGCGCGTGGTCATGGCATCGAGCAACTGTGCGTTGGGGCATTGCTTCCCTGTTTCAGGACAGCCATTTCCCGTCAGCTATCTTCCCTTCGACGAAGCTCATCCCAGCTGCCTTGAAGACAACTACGGTCTGTCAAAGCTTGTTAATGAAATGACACTGCAGTTGTATTCGCGGTCCTATGGTTTCGACTGTGTGGCTCTGCGACTCAATTGGTGCTGGGGACCCAAAGAGTTGGAATGGCGCAGGAGTTCCGCCTATCGGGCTTCCGATCATGCGGCTGGGTTCTGGGGATATGTCGATATGCGAGACGTTGCCGAGGCCTTTCGTCTCAGTGTTGAGAAACCGGTTTCCGTCTCTCCAGTGTTTGAGACCTATATCATTACTGCTCGCGATACCATGGCCGACGAGTCCTCAACTGACCTGCTCGAGCGCTTCTATCCTCATCTCAAGCATCTAGGCATCCGGTTGAAAGGACACGACTCTTTTTTTAATTGGCAAAAGTTCCATCGGGATTTTGGTTTTGAGCCCAGATACAGCTGGTTAGACTGACTCGATATTCTTCCCGCGGCTTATCGTCCCGTCAAATTGGGAGTCGGTTTCGGGGGAAACGGGTTTGAGGCTTGGTTTGCTGATTACCGTGTTCGCTGGCGAAACTGAGAGGGCGTGGGTTCTGGGCGCGGCGGTGGATTTGCGAATGACGAAGGACGTTTCAATTAGATACTCGATTCCTTTCGGTCGTTTGGATCGCGCCAGTTTATCCAGCGCTTCGAAAGCCAGTTTCCCCAACTGATCGCGAGGAATGTGAATGGTCGTGAGCGGAGGCCGGGCCAGCCGGGCAAAAAAGATATCATCAAAACCGATCACCGAAACGTCGTCGGGAACCCGGATGCCGCAGTCTTCTAGCGCGCTCATGGCGCCCATGGCGATCAAATCGTTCCCGCAAAAAATCGCTGTGGGCAGAACTGAGCGCTTCAGTAAGGTGGCAACTGCAGACACCCCTCCATCCACCTTGTAATCACTTTCAAGAATGTGCCAAGGTTGAATGTTGCGCCGCAAGAGCGCTTCGACAATGGCATTCTGCAGAGTTGCCGCAACTCGATTCTTGCGCGGGCCGCCAATGACGGCAATTCTCTGGTGCCCTAGACCGGTAATGTAACTGATCGCTTGCGAGATCCCTTTCGAGTAGTCCAGCTTGATGTTACTCACCAGTTTCTGCGGCGGTCCACAGTTATAGAAGACCACTCCTAGCCCATACAAGGTCAATTCCTTCGTGGCCGCATCGTTGAACGCCGATGTCATGACGGCCACGCCTCGGACTTCACTTTCAATCATCTGCCGGACGGCACTCTCAAGCCGCTTAGGATCGTACTCCGTGTTGAGCAGCAGCATGTCGAAGCCCTTTTCCCAAGCTGCGCTTTGGAAACCTTTGATGATTTCCGGAAAAAAAGGATTGGCGATCTCGGAGATAATCAGGCCGAACAGGTCACTTTGCCCGCAGGCCAACCGTCTGGCGTGGGCATTTTTGTAGTAGTTCAGCTCGCGAATCACGGCATGAATTCGCGCTTCCGTTTCCGGGGCCACAAAACGCGTCTTGTTGAGCACATGCGAGACGGTTGTAACCGAGACTCCGGCTCGCTCAGCGACATCTTTCATTTTGGAAGCCACTGTCTTACCCTCCTTTCACGCCGCCTCTGTTCGTGCCATTAAGGATATTCGGTTGCGGCAACCGATTTCGCGTCGGATCAGCGCGAGGCTATCACGGAATTGTCAGAGGGTGCAATGTTCCGGCGCCAACCATGCTTGCAGCGCAGACAACCCGCACTCGGTGGGGGCGCGGAGGGTTCCTCGTCTGCGGCGTCGTACAAAGAAAATTCTCTGGTCGACAAAAATTCTCTTGACAACAATTTTCGCTCTGTGGTAAGTCTCAATCGCGTTAGACAAGCGTTTGCGGCAAGCGGTTGCCCCTATTTCAAACGAAAGTCGAAATACCGGGTGAAGCAGGCCTGGCCTGAGACCAGGCTTTTGTTCCTTAAGACACGAGACTCCAGAAACGGGCGCCAGGCTGAAGGCTCCAAAAGGAAGCTTTCGTCAGACCGTCGCGACTTTTCCTGGGTGGGGAGCCCATCCAAGAATTGGGCAGCGCGAGCAAGCAAGAGCTGAGCGGCAGCACAGCGCTCTGTTTGACCGCTTCCTTAAGGCGCCCTTCAAGGGTGTCTTGGGTTGCTGCAATGAAAACTAGTGTTCGATGGTTTCGATCGGAGGAAAACCATGTGCAAGTTAGAGGATGATAGTCTGCTTCGACCCAGAAAGTCGTTGACGCTTCGCGAAGTTCTGGTCGTCGCCACTTTGTTTCTGGGGATTCCGTCTTTTCTGTTAGCCCAATCGACCAGCACCATCCAGGGACAGATCACGGATGCATCTGGCGGCGCGATTGCCGGTGCGACAGTAAGAACCACGAACGGCGACACGGGTTTCAATAAGACTGCCGTGTCAGCGAATGACGGCTTCTACCGGGTCCCTGATCTTCTGCCTGGAAGCTACGACGTTCGTGTCGAAGCCAGTGGCTTCAAGATACATGTCAGCCGCCACTTATCAGTAGCAGGGAATGCCGTAGTGGCCGTGAACGTGTCAATGGAAGTGGGAGAAGTGACTCAAACCATTGATGTCAGCGCAGAGGAACCTCTAGTCGAAACTCAGATGACTCGAATCTCCGAGGTCCTTCCCGAACAAGAGGTTCGCTCCCTGCCGCTTCAGGGTCGTGGTGTTTTGAACCTGTCGCTCTTGACGCCGGGAGTGACCGGCAAGGCAGGGGCTCCTGGCGTTTACTGCTGTGATGTTTTTTCCAACTTTGCCGCCCCCAGAATCTCCGCGGGTGGAAATGAGGAGAAGGGCCAGTGGTTTTTAGACGGTATCACGCTGCGCTACAGCGAAGGTAGTACCTGGGGGGCTGCCTTTTCTCCCAACCCTGACGCCATTGGGGAGGTTCGAGTGTCCACTCATCCGGACACGGCCGAGTTGGGAAGGATTAGCGGTCCTCAAGTCCAAATGGTCAGCAAGGGAGGAACCAATAACTGGCATGGGACCTCTCATTATACGTTTCAGAACAATCAATTGAATGCTCGTCCCTTCTTTAGTGACACCACTCCTGACAGCTATTATCGCCTTTTCGGAGGAACAGTGGGAGGGCCCATCCTCAAGGACAGGCTCTTTGTCTTTGGGGCTTATGAAGGCCTTCGCTCGCTGGTGGCAGGAGCTTTTGAAGCACGGGTGGAGACGGAGCAGTTCCGCGATCTGGTGATCCGGACCCGGCCGAACAGCGCGGCGGCCAAGGTTTATCAAACGGTGCCACCGCTGCGTTACCCCACCGAGGGATTACAGGATCTGGGAACCCTGCTCCCCGGCGGAGGCAGCTCTGCGGACCCCGATGGCATCCCTGACGTGGGTTTAGTAGCCGTTGACAACCCTTTTACGCGCGCTGGCAATCAGTTTAACCTGAGACTCGACTATCAATTCCCTAATGCCAAGGACCGGCTTTTCGGAAGTTACTGGTATACCAGACCGGAGTGGGGAAGCAATGTAGTCCGGCCAAAGTTATTTTTCGAAATCTACACCAAGGTTCAGGCGCTTAATGTGGTTCACACCCGCAGCTTCACTCCAAATATCCTCAATGAGGCTCGCTTCGGGGGGAACGACATCGCTTTCGATGTGTCCTATCCCCAACTGGCGGAGGTCATCAACATTCCTTATCTCTTCAGCGATGATGGAGCGGTTGGGATCAGCGCACCTTTTGAAAACATCTATCATTCACGAGTCTATCAATTTGCAGATAACCTGTCGGTCAACCGAGGACGGCATGCCTTCAAATTTGGCATGGACTACCGCCATTCGCTGCTGACGGCTGAGTGGCCACAGCCGCCGAGTTGGTCCTTTGGAACCATCTTTGATTTTGCTAATGACAACCCGTATTTTGAGAGCCGCACTCTCGAGGTCGCGACAGGCGCGCCAGGGAGAACCCATTTGCCGATGTATACAGGAGATTTCTCGCTGTTCTTTCAGAACACCTGGCAGATTCGGCCTAACCTGACCCTCAACTATGGCCTTCGATGGGAAGTTTTCTTCCCAGTGTGGCTTCAAGACCAAAAGAACTTCCAGCCCATCATCAGTTCGGACCAGGTGACTAATCCCACTGCGATCGCTCAAGTCGTAAATCGGGAGGTCGATCGACTCTACTCGAGAGACATGAATAATTTCGGCCCAAGGCTAGGCTTGGCGTGGGATCCCACCAAAGAGGGAAAACTGGTCGTACGGGCGGGCTTTGGGATGCTCTATGACGAAATTAACACGTACGTCCTCTATGGAGTGGAAGACAATCCGCCGCAGTTTTTCAGCGCCAATGCTGGTCCTGAACTTGGAACACCCATTGTCTACGGCCTGGCGAAACCCGGAACCCGCGACTTTCCGATTAACCCGAGCTTTCGGGCGCCTCAACTCACTCCGGCAGGAGGCATTGTCGGTACCAAGGTCAACATTGCTGGCACCGTGAGCGATCTAAAGGCGCCTTTGATCTACGATTTCATGGGTGGGGTTCAGTATCAATTGGCTACGGATTGGCTCGTTCAGGCCAACTACAAGTACAGACGGGGAACCAGCGAATTGTACAGGCCGCGAAACATCAATCGCTTCCAGGGAGATCTGCTGGATGGCATCCGCGATGGGTTCAATCCAAATTTTAATAGCATCAGTGTGCTCACCAACCGTGGCCGGCGCCTCTACCATGGCCTTGTCACCAATGTTACCAAGCGGTTCAGCCAGGGCTTCTCACTGAGCGGCTCCTACACTTATAACTATGGAAAAAACAATTTTGCTCTAGTTCAGAGCGGGGGCGGTGACTTTTATTATGCCAATGAGACCGATGCTTTCAATCAGGACTTGGACTATGCCCGGGATGATATTCCTCACGTGTTAACCATTCATAGCCTTTGGGAACTACCCATTTTGCGGAACCGATCAGATTGGCTGGGCCGCATCTTAGGGGGCTGGCAACTCAACACGATCTGGCTGCTGCAGTCGGGTGAACCGTTTGTTCCCGTCAGTACCGCCGCCTATCTCAATGGCGGCGACTTCAATGCCGATGGTTATCGCAACGACCGTCCCGACCGGCCGACCCAGAGTCTCCCCTCCAGCTATAGCAGGGGCGAATGGCTGGCTGGTCCACTGAAGGCTTCGCAGTTCCCGCTTCCCGCTCCGGCGACTCCCCGGCCAGGAAATCTCCCTCGAGACGCTTTCCGTCTCCCGGGATATGCAAACGTTGACATCGCGTTCATCAAAGAGTTCGGTGTTTGGAAGGAAAGCGGGAAGTTGCAAATCCGGGCCGAAACCTTCAATGCGTTCAACCGCGTTAACCTGAGCTTCATAGAGAATAGCATCAACAATGCAAATTTTGGTTTCCCGACCGGTGCCTATCAAAATCGCGTCCTACAGTTTGCTGTTAAGTTCCTTTTCTGAGTCCGGTAGAGCAGTTATAGGCTGAAGGATAACAACCCAAATCGCGCGGCGAGTTTTTTCCTTCTCGCGCAGCTATGGCGTCGCGCGGTGCGGGAGGCACTGTTCGGAAGGCCCCAACGGAAAGCTGGGGTTAAAGGTTCCAGGAAGTCTGGGTAAGGCGGATGAGCGACGGGTAGAGAGCTTGGTGTCAGGGTGGGGCGGTGCTTACGCTAAGGCAGAGAGCCGAACGTTGACCCAATCGACGGCTTTTATGTTGCTGGGCGGCAGATGAAATCGGCGGAGCGGGCTGTCTTGAACCTCCGCTGAAGTTTGCGTCGTTTGAGCGCGACATCACCCCTCGGATGAAGCCGCATGGCTTGGAGCAGGCTAAGATTTGCCATTCACGCCAGTACGAGGTGCAGGCAAACTGGTAGCTGATTGTGGAAAACTCGCGAGAATGTTACCACTGTGGCCGGGGACACCCCCAGTACTGCCGTGCCGTGGGTTTCGCTGCGGCAATTGACTTGCCCAGAGCGGCCAAGGAAGATTCGGTCGTCAGTCACGAAAGGTGCCGGCATCTTGCATCATTAGGGATTGGCTTCAGCCCGGGTCCTTTCCTTCCCGGCAGCTGGCATCACAGCAGGCGATTCTTCTTGCGAAACGGGTTTATTACTGAAAGCCTCGACGGCAAGAGCGTGGCGCCGCTGATGGGAAGCTTGACGGATCGCAACGCCGGCGTTCTGGCTGTCGTTGGTCTGCCCAACCTGCTCTTGGAAGTCAGCAGCGACTACGCCATGCTGATGCGCATCTCGCCTGTTTCAGCCCATTTTGACCCGGATTGAAATGGACTGGCTGGTCCATCCAGAGGCCATCGAGGGCCGTGACTACGACGTGGAGCGCGTGACAGCGTTTGGGCGTTTGGGAGGCTCACTGCCGAACAGGATTGGAAGCTCTGCGAAGATAATCAGCTGGGAGTCAATTCCAGACGGTATCAGCCAGGCCCCTACGCTCCGGATGAGCGTGGCGTCAAACATTTTGTGCAGTGGTACCTGAGACTAAACCCCTGGGCTCAGGTCTGAAAGGGCATCCCGATGACCAAGTTGATGCAGGACATTCTCCGGCAGCCTGACGAACTGTCCAGGACATTGGCCTACGGCTTCGGGCCAGGAGAGCGCGCCATGGCAAAGGCGGCGTCGTTGGTCGGAGATGCAGCCTGCGTCTTCATTACCGGAATCGGGAGCAGTTGGCATGCGGGCATGGCCGTTCATTCCTTCTTCAACTCGGCGGGATATCCCGCCTGCCTGATGGATGCCTCTGAGCTGCTTTACTTCTCGCCGATTCCAAGAGGTGCAGCGCTCGTCATCCTGTCGCGGAGTGGCAAGAGCATCGAAGTTGTCAATCTCCTAAACAAGGCGAAGCAGAGTCGGGCAAAAATTATTGCGATCACGAACGCCGCTGACAGCCCTCTAGCGCGAGCTGCCGATGTGGTCCTGAATCCAGAGGCATCGTTCGATCATATTGTCTCGGTAACGATGTATTCGGCCCTTGCCCTGGTGGGTAGTCTGCTCGCCAGCTGCATACTCAATATCGTAACCCTCGATTTGCGCGAATCGCTTGCCAAGTCTCTGGCTGCCTTGCGCGAGAGTATTCCCGCCTGGCTGAGCTCGATGAGATTGAGCGATTGGTTTCAGCCTGACGCTCCTACCTACTTCCTGGCTCGCGGCGGGAGCCTGGCGAGCTGCCATTCTGCCAAATTGCTCTGGGAAGAAGCCGCCAAAGCGCCGGCCACTGCGATGACAACCGGCGGATTCCGGCACGGCTCGCAGGAGATGATTGTCGAGGGCGTCAATTTCGGACTTTGGATTGATGCGAAACAGATGCGAGATCAGGATCTAGCCGTTGCCGACGATATCCGTACGCTCGGAGGGAAGGTAATGGTCATCGGCCAGGGTATTCCTAAAGAGTCGGGCGATCTGGTGTTGCAGCTTCCAAAGATCCCAAAGGATTGGCAGTTCCTGGTAGACGTTATTCCTGCCCAGTTAGCGGCAGAACATCTTTCCCGCCTCAGGGGAGTCGACTGCGATTCGTTCCGAGTGTGTTCTTATATCGTCGAAGATGAAGACGGGTTGGTCGGCCAGCGAGCTTGAAAGTGAGGGCAATGAAAGTTCCACTTGATCCTGGCGAAGCCGCAGGATTTTCAGAGGCAATTCTCTTGAAAGCGCAACCTCCGAAATGGCTGATTTATGCGCTGTTGTGTTTGTTCTGGTGGGGTATCTGGGGTTTCCTCGCCAAACTGGGAGCGGACCAGATGGCGCCAATACAAATGCAAGTGCAAGTGCTTTTTACGCTGGGGCTGCTACCGTTGGTTTTTCTGGCTCTGCTCCAGCTTCACTGGAAGCTCGAGGTGGACCAGAAGAGGAATGGCCTCTGGCGTCTTGAACGGAGTCTTTACCGGTTTGGGTCTGCTGGCTTATTACGCGGCTCTGGCGAGAGGCAAGGCTTCAATCGTAGGGCCGGTGACCTCATTGTTCCCTTTGCTAACGGTCGCGTTGGCCTTTCTGCTCCTTAAGGAACGCCTGAACCGTGTGCAGATCCTGGGAGTCGTGTGCGCGTTGACATCTATTTTCATTTTTTCCCGCTAGTCTCACTTGGCTGCGGCAAGTTCACAACTCGTCAGGTTTATGCCCTCGCAGCGCAGAGGGAAGCTTCGGGATTTTTTCACGGCTTCAGGGAGTCAGTCAGAACCTGAGGAGCCTCGATAGAAATTGTTTGCGCCTCTCAGCGGTTGCTCGCGAGAATCTTGTCATCATGAATTGGCTGGCCTATTCAGGAATCGCTCTTGTGCTCTGGGGACTTGTGGGCTTGTTGCAGAAACTTGGAACCAACCGAATTTCGGCTCGGTCATTGATGGTCTGGTTGACCGTTGGTTTTCTGGTGTTGCTCCCTTGGTTTTTTCAAACTTGCAGGTTGGATTCTTTGCGGTCCGGAACACTGGTGCTGGGCCTGGCAGGCGGGCTGACGAATGGGCTGGGCGCCTGGTGCCTGTTTGCTTCTTTGGAGCAAGGCGCCAAGGCTTCGATAGCCGTTCCATTGACCGCGCTCTATCCGATCAACACGCTCGATCCCGAGGCGGTCATCGTTGGAGGAGGATTAGGTTCGGTCGAGGGCCTTTATTGGCAGAGCTTTGTGAAAGCTACCCGCACTCATATCTGGGTGGAGAGTCATCGGGACCTTCCGATCCCCCATGCGGCTCTCGGTACACAGGCTGGATTGATCGGCGCAGCCGCAAATTTGTGGAAGAAGGTAGCACCGGGTGCCAGCGGTTAGCTCGGTACTTCGTCGTGGCAGCCCAGCGTCCGTAACGCAGCTCCGTCCCGTGTGTGGTCGGGTCTGCGGCAGTTGCCGGTCCCGCGAGGAAAGCCGCAGACCGCGTCAAACAAACAACAAAGTACCCGTGACCCAATACCTCTTAACAAAGGGAGCTACGTCGTGCCGGCTGACATTTTGACAAGAATCAAACAGCAAGGAGTGGTTTTGGGCGATGGAGGATACCTCATCGAACTCGAGCGGCGTGGCTATGTCAACAGCGGGTCCGGCCGGGAAACAGTGGGGACAGGCCGCGGCAGCGGCCAATACACTCCGGAAGTGGCGATCGAACACCCGGAGGCGCTGCGAGAGCTGCACCGGGAGTTCTTGCGGGCCGGTTCGCAGGTGCTTCAGGCGCTGACCTTCTTTGGCACGCGGGAAAAGTTGCGGCGTGCCGGCTACGGAGAACAGGTTGAAGCCATTAACGAAGCGGCGGTGCGCATCGCGAAGGAAGTGGCTGGCGGCAAGGCACTCGTCGCAGGTTCAGTATCGCGCACGCAACTCTTCGAACGGGAGGGACCTTCGGCCGCAGGATTCGTTCGGGAGTTGCTGTCTGAGCAGATCCGGATGCTGCAAAAGGCCGGAGTTGATTTCCTCATCCTGGAGACGTTCTTTCATCTGGAGGAAATGCGCATCGGGCTTGAATGCACCCGGGAGAGCGGACTGCCAGTGATTGCCACGATGAGCTTTCGTCCGAAGACGACGGAATGCAGCGACGGCCATTCTGCGGCGGAATGCGCGCGCGCGATGGTTGCGGGCGGCGCTCATCTGGTCGGCGCCAATTGTGAACAGGAACCTCAGCGGATGCTGTCCATTGTCCGTGAGATGCGACGCGCTGTCGATGTGCCGCTCGCAGCCCAGCCCGCCGCCTTTCGCACTACGGACGAAACGCCTTGCTTCACCCGCACGCCCCAGTTTCCAGACCATCTGGAGACGCTTCATATATCCCGCCAGGAGTTTACCGGCTTTGCACGTGCGGCAAGGACCGAAGGAATCGGCTTCGTCGGCGGATGTTGCGGCTGCAATGCCGCTTATATTCGCGCCCTGGCCACTGGCCTGGGAGCAGAAGAAGGCCTACACGGCGGTTAGCGATCAGCCCGCCCAGGGAGTACCACCTGAATCATTTGTTGTTAGGGTACGGGTTTTAGGATGTCCGTTCAAACTGCTCGCGCCTGCTTAGTTCGAGCCATCTTATGAAGAGAACCATGCGACTTTTGGGAGCTTGCCTATTCCTGATTCGTCAGGATCTTCCTGCCCAATTGACCGACGCGGACCAGTTCTTTGAATCTCGCGTCCGTCCAGTACTCGTCAACAATTGTCATGCCTGCCACACGACCACCCAGATGGGCGGGCTTCGGGTAGATGCTCGGGATCATCTGCTAAAGGGCGGCAAGACCGGCCCAGCCATCGTGCCAGGCAAGCCCGAAGAGAGCCTTTTGATCCGTGCTGTCAGCCAAACGGATCCCCGCCTGAAAATGCCCATGGGAGGCCGGCTCGAAAAACATGAGATTGGCGATCTGATCCAGTGGGTCAAGATGGGCGCTTCTTGGCCCAATTCCTCGCCCATCCAAAGTGTCTCGGAAGCGAACCGGCTGTCCCAGCAGAAGGATTTTTGGTCTTTTCGACCGCTTCGCACGCCGCCGCTCCCCACAGTCAAGAGCGCTGGCTGGATTCGCTCACCCATTGACCGCTTCATTCTGGCCAAATTGGAAGCCCAAGGTCTGGAGCCAGTTCGACTGGCCGACAAAGGAACTCTGCTTCGACGAGCCACGCTCGACTTGATTGGCCTGCCGCCAACTCCGAAGGAACTCGAAGATTTCCTGCACGACGGTTCTCCGAGCGCTTTCAAGGCAGTGGTGGAACGCCTCCTGGCGTCTCCTCACTATGGTGAGCGCTGGGGACGCTATTGGTTGGATGTAGCACGATACGGTGAGGATGACGTCAGGAGCGACATTGACGTTCCTTATCCGAACGCTTGGCGATATCGTGACTGGGTGATCGAAGCCCTTAACGAAGACATGCCCTATGACCGGTTCGTCAGAGCTCAGATTGCCGGAGACCTGCTTGACCAAAGTGCTTCCGGACAAGTGTACCGGCTAACAGGCGGTACTGGGTTCTTTGGTCTCGGTCCCTGGTATTACGATATTGCTCAACCACCCAACCACCCCAGGCGCGAGCCGATGAACGAAACGATCGAGTCGACACATTGACCCGGGGCTTTCCCGGTCTGACCGTGGCGTGTGCCCGTTGTCATGACCACAAGTACGACCCGCTCTCAGCGACCGACTACTACGCCTTGGCCGGCGTGTTCGCCAGTTCGGAGTACCAGGAATATGCGCTGGCGCCAGACGGCGAGGTCGCTGAGTTCAAAAAAAGCAAAAGAAAGCTAACGAGCAACAGAAAATTCTGAAAACATTTATCGAAGACCAGACCAACTTGCTGGCGGAATCGCTTGCCCGACAGACTTCTCGCTATGTGCTCGGCGCTTGGCAGGTTCTTGTTCCAGCGAGGCTAAGCCTTGCGGAGGTCGTCGATCAGGAGAACCTCGACAAGGAAGTCCTGGAGCGCTGGATTAAGTATCTCAGTGTTCCCCAGAAAGAGCACCCCTTCCTTGACGACTGGAAGCGACTCTTGGCTCATAGAGGGTCAATCGACGAAGCTCAGCGGGTCGCCAGCAATCTGCAGCAGACCGTGCTCGCATTGGTGGCTGAGAAGAAGGAGGTGGACGGAGCGAACAGGCCACGATTGGAACACCTTCAGAACTACAAGGACAAAGGAGATCGGCTGCTCCCAAATGCTTTCGTCACCTCGGAGGATTACTGCCCACAGTGTGCCATCAGCTTGAAGACTATCGCCCGCGAGAAATTCGTCCTGTGGACCGATCTTTTTGCGGGGACAACGGACAAGAATGATCCCACCCGTCCGAGTGAAGGAGTGCTGCAGCTTACTGGCGATAAACTTCAGCGATTTCTGGTTTCAGAGCAGAAAGATCAGATAGCTGCCTTGACTCAAGAACTGGAGGACGCCAAGAAGGCACTGCCCGCGCGTTATCCCTATCTGCATGGAATCGCTGAGGCCTCGCTGCCGCGGAATCTCAGAATGCACCTGCGTGGGAGTCCCTATAACCTTGGTGAGGAGGTTCCCCGCGGTTTCATTCGAGTGCTGAGCGAGACTGAACGGCTTCGTTTCACGAAAGGAAGCGGAAGGTTGGAGTTAGCGGAGGCGGTTGCCAGTCATCCGCTAGCGGCACGAGTCATGGTAAATCGGGTCTGGAAACATCATTTTGGACGGGGCATTGTGAACACACCCAGCAATTTTGGCCAACTGGGGGAACGGCCTTCCAATCCTGAACTGCTCGAATACCTGGCCTACCAGTTTCGCCAAACAGGTTACTCGTTGAAAACGCTGCATCGCGAAATCATGCTATCGACAAGCTACCAATTGAGCAGCGACTTCTCAGCGAAAAATCATGCCATTGACCCAGATAACCGGCTTCATTGGCGGGCGAACCGGCGACGGCTGGATGTAGAGGCACTGCGGGATTCATTCCTGTTTGTTTCCGGAAGGTTGGATCTCACCGTGGGCGGCCCTTCCATGGATTTGAACGATGGCTTGAATGCACGACGAACCGTGTATGCAAAAATAGGACGCTTCAAACTCAACAATCTGCTTACCCTTTTTGACTTTCCTGAACCCAGTATCAGCAGCGAACAGCGCAATGTCACAAACGTTCCCGTGCAAGGACTTTTTTTCATGAACAGTCCCTTGGTCTACATGCAAGCCAACCAGCTTGCGAAGCGGCTGAGCGTTGAGGACAGCTCCAGTGATTCGCTGCGGATTAACACCGCTTACCGGCTGCTCTTTGGAAGGGATGCCACTGAGGCCGAAGTGAGCGTCGGAGAGAAATTCTTACGCGAAAACGAAGCTTCCGGATCGGATAGCGTCAGCGCTTGGCAGTTGTATGCTCAAGTGCTCTTGAGCTCGAACGAATTCCTGTTTGTCAACTAGCAAATAGCAAGCGACCCGGGCGAGGGGTGGCGTTGCCGGTGCCACGAACGAATCGGCTGAATCGAGGACGATTAAGATGGATCAACTAACCTCTCACCCGCTAACCCGTCGCGAAGCGCTCGGTCGCATCGGAACGGGCTTCGGCATGGTTGGACTGGCAAGCCTGATTTCTCAATCCGGACTAGCGGAGTCGCGTCCCATCTCCAGTTCCCTGGCGATCAGGCCTCCTCATATGGAGGCAAAGGCCAAGCGGGTTATTTTTCTCTTCCTGAATGGTGGTTTGTCTCAAGTCGACACCTTCGATCCTAAACCCGCTCTTGACAAATACCATGGCCAGCCTTTCCCGGGCGGCAACCTGACAACCGAGCGCAAGACGGGCAGCTTGATGCGGTCACCTTTCACTTTCAAGAAACATGGCCAGAGCGGAATTGAAGTCAGCGAGATCTTCGAGAATGTGGGCCGGTGCATCGACGATATTTGTCTGGTTCGCTCAGTTCAAACCGACGTCCCGAATCATGAACCTTCCCTCTTCATGATGAACTGCGGGCATATTCAGCCGGGGCGGCCTTCACTGGGCTCATGGTTGGTATACGGCTTGGGAACGGAGAACCAGAATCTGCCGGGATATGTTGTGCTGTGCCCCGGGATTCCAACCGTGGGCACTCTTCTGTGGAATTCAATGTTTCTTCCGACCGTCTTCCAGGGGACTTACATCAACAACAAAGAAACCGATCCGCGAAAGTTGATTGCATACCTTCGCAATGAGCAGCTCGACCGGACTCAGCAAAGGAAGCAACTGGATCTTCTTTTCCAGTTGAACCAGATGCAGCTGGAGCAATTGCAGGAAAAGGACGCCCAGCTGGAGGGAAGAATTCAGTCCATGGAGGTGGCCTTCCGCATGCAGACCGAGGCCGCCGAAGTTTTTGACATTGGCAAGGAAAGCCTTGCAGTGCGGGAGCGTTACGGAGATGGGGATTTTGCCCGGGGTTGTCTAACGGCGCTGAGGCTTGTCGAGCGAGGAGTCCGAATTGTCCAGGTATACTTCGGGAGCGGTCAGCCCTGGGACAATCACGAGGACATTCTCATCCACCGGAAGCTGGCGGCGCAGTCGGATCGTCCTATGGCTGCCTTGCTCCAGGACTTGAAAGCTCGAGGACTGCTTGACGAGACGCTGGTCATCTGCGGAAGTGAATTCGGGCGAACACCGGTTGTTGAAACAGGTGGGGGCTCCAACATCCAGAATGGCCGCGACCATAATCCTTTTGGTTTTACCGTATGGCTAGCTGGAGGCGGGATCAAGGGAGGCATGACCTACGGCGCCACCGATGAGTTTGGCTTCAGGGCTGTAGAGAATCCTGTTCAGGTTCATGATCTGCACGCCACCATTCTCCATTTGCTCGGCCTCGACCACGAACGCTTGACCTATCACTACAGTGGCCGCGATTTTCGCCTGACAGACGTTTCAGGCCGTGTGATCCGGGAAATCCTGGCCTGAGGACTCAAACAAGCTAAGTCTCGTTGAACACATCGCTGGGCAGGCGAATCGATAGAAACCGAGCGCTGGCGTTTCTGGCGCAGAAAGGGAACCTCCGAGAATTAGCTTAGGGCCCCTTGAGAAATAACCTACCGGAGAAAAAAAGTAGTGGACAAATCCCCTCGCGTCGTGTAAATCAGACTGGGTAAGTGTTTGAGAAAGGAGACCCCATGTCTGAAAAGACGACCGAGACAAGACGGCGAACTCAGGCCCGCCGACAGAGCATTGTTGGCACAGAGCCGGTCGCCTATGTTCGAAACAAGTATGCGCGGCTGAGTTGGGCCGATGCGCTCTTTCTTTTTGGCATCGACCGAGATGACGGGCTGGCCCTGTTGGCCAGCAGGCTTACCCCGACGCCCGTCAGCTGCTGATCACCGCCGATGCCGGCGGCAGCAATGGGTATCGCCCCCGGTTGTGGAAGCTCAGCCTGCAGCCACTGGCCGACGAATCGGGTTTGACCCTCTCGGTTTGTCATTTTCCGCCCGGCACCCGCAAATGGAACAAGATTGAACATCGCATGTTTTGTCATATCACCGAAAACTGGCGGGCGAAACCCCTGGTCAGCCATGAAGTGGTCGTCAACCTAATTGGCAGCACCAAGACGACCAAAGGTCTTCACATTCAGGCAGAACTCGACACCGGCCGCTACCCCAAGGGCCGGAAGATCACCGATCAGGAAATGGCACAACTTCAGATTCAACCGGCCGACTTTCATGGAGAATGGAACTATACGATTTCACCCAAAAACTCCTTCCCATGAAGAAATATTTCGCGGCAGGTTATTTCTCTCAACGCGCACTTAG
>JAKEER010000507.1 GCA_022616615.1 Acidobacteriota bacterium | reverse complement strand
CTCTATGCCTTCCTTCGCGGGGATGTGAATCACCCATAATAAGGCTGCACGACAGGCCGCAGGGACACTGCGCAGTCTGGCCAGCCTGGTTTTCTACCCGCTTTACTTTTTTTGGCGCCAATTCTAGTGTGCGAATACTTGGCGTGCTGATAGTAAGCTGCACTCCCACCTGCACTCCGTAGTAGACAGGCTCTTGGTTCAACCAGCCATCGGTTTCGGCATGGAGAGTCAATCCGTCTTCAAGTTGGTCAGAATGGTTCGCGGCAAGGTAAGAGCTCCATTAAGACGAAAGTACCGACGTTCAGTGCAGCGCGAATGGAACCGTTTGGCACGGAGAACCAAGTCAAGTGGTTGAGGAGTGTGCTCACTCATTTGTTGTTCGCTCGTTTTTCTGGTTTGGTCGTAGGGCACATTGTGCCGAGCAGCCTTGAGCGCCAGGAACAAGCCTATGAAGTCGAGATTGTGAGTATTAGAGACGGCCGAACATCTTGGTTCCACGTAACGCACGGGCAACTCGAACTCGCAGCGGCCGGGGATTCGAGTCACCTGCTTGAGTCTCTGAAAAAGCTCATCGAGAGTGCAGGCTTCCGCCCTTGAGTTGCGGCAGCGTGGCGTGTTTGACTTGAGGCCGGTGTCTCCTTTCCTGGTTCTCCTCGATCCGCTATGCTGCGGATTTCACCTGGCAAATTTCCGATGAAATGATATTGGACACATGGTGCACCGGCAAACTAAAACGGGCGAGCTTTGAGTGTTCACCCCAAGGTTTCTCACTCCAGAGTCGGAGCGCAGTCCAAATGAAAATCATGCGGCAGTCCTTCCCGTATCTTGCGCTGTGTTTGCTGATCTTGTTGGGTATGGGCTCTTCGGTATTGGCGAATACGTCCGCGACGATAACCGGGCGCGTCACCGATCAACAGGAGCTTGTCGTCCCCGGCGCCCAGGTCCTAGCAACAAACATCCTCACCAACGTCAACTATTCTGGCGAGACAAACGATGATGGCTTCTACCGCATTCCGAATCTCCCGCCGGGTGAGTATCGAGTAATTGTCCAGAAGGAGGGTTTTGCATCCGTCGCTAAGCCGGGCGTCGAGCTGCACGTTCAAGACATCATCACATTGAATTTTGCAATGCAAATTGGTTCGGTCACCCAAACCGTCACCGTTGAAGGTGGCGCTCCGCTTATTAACACCGAGTCGGGCACCATCAGCACAGTTGTAGATCGACAGTTCGTCGGTAATTTGCCGCTCAATGGCCGCAGTTTTCAGACTCTGATTCAGCTAACGCCTGGCGTGGTGTTAACAGCGGCAAGTTTTAACAATCCAGGTCAATTCAGTGTCAACGGGCAGCGGGCAAGCGCCAACTACTTCACCGTGGATGGAGTGGGGGCAAACATCGGTGTTTCTCCGGTCGGAGGGCTTAGCCAAACAGCCGGAGGTGCCGCGCCCGGCCTTAGCGCTGCTGGCGGCACCAATAATCTCGTCTCCGTGGACGCTCTGGAGGAATTTCGGGTTCAGACTTCTACGTACGCGCCGGAATTTGGACGCACGCCTGGTGCACAGATTTCCATCCTCACGCGCTCGGGGACCAATGAGTTCCATGGACGTCTTTTTGAGTACTTCCGCAACGAGGTGCTCGACGCCAACGACTGGTTTGCGAATCAAAATGGCTTGCCGAAGGCCAAACTGCGGCAGAATAATTTCGGTGGTGTTCTCGGTGGGCCCATCATCAAGAACCGAACTTTCTTCTTTTTCTCCTATGAGGGGCAACGTCTAAGCCTTCCTGAGACTGGAATTTCCACCGTCCCGTCGCAAAGTGCACGCCAATCGGCTTCCGCGGCCATCCGACCATTTCTTGACGCTTACCCCCAGCCCAATGGGATCGATTTTGGAAACGGGCAAGCAGAGTTCAACGCGACTTTTTCGAATCCATCTAATCTAAGCGCCACCAGTGTGCGTGTGGACCATCGGCTGAACAGCAAACTTAATTTTTTTGGCCGGTACAATTACGCTCCTTCCGACGTTGTCCGGCGCGGCGTCGGAGGAGGTGCGAGTCTCAATACGTTTGCCATATCGAAGATTAGTACGCAGACAGCGACGATTGGTTCCACTTGGTCGATCTCATCTAACCTAAGCAACGACTTCCGCTTTAATTACAGTCGCAATGCGGGAAGTAATAGACTCCTGATGGATGATTTCGGTGGGGCTTCCGTGCCTCCCGATTCGATTCTCTTTCCCTCCCCCTTTTCTAGCAGGAATTCGCAGATTTCGTTTTTGATAATCCAACTGCAGCGCCGTACATGGACGATTGGCCGGAACGCGGAAAACCTGCAAAGACAACTGAACATAGTGAACGGCTTATCCACGCAAAAGGGGAAACACGGCCTCAAATTTGGGATTGATTATCGACGGCTCAATCCGGAGTTTGGCCCTCCGGATTATACGCTGCAACCCATTTTCTTGAATGTTGCTGCCGTCGTCGCCGGCACGCCGAGATCTTTGACTGTCACGGCGGGGCGGAAGAGCGCGGTGGCTTTTCACCAAGTCGGAGCGTATGCGCAGGACGCTTGGGGTGTCAATTCGCGTATGACATTGACATATGGCCTTCGATGGGAATTCGAGCCTCCTCCTTCAACGACCCGGGGACCGGACTTGTTCGCAGTGACAGGCATTAACCCGGCGACGCTCGCCTTGGCGCCTGCCGGGACGCCTTTGTGGAAAACGCGATATTGGAACTTTGCGCCTCGCGTTGGTTTGGCCTATCAGCTTTCCGACAAGAGGAATTTCGAGACGGTTGTTCGTGGAGGATTCGGGGTTTTCTATGACCTTGCAACCCAGCAGGTGGGCAGTGCCCTATTTATTGGGTTTTTGCCATTCTCAGCTTCAAGAACCAGTTTTAGTGGACTTACCTTTCCACTGACGCCAGCTCTAACGCAGCCGCCGTCGTTTTCACCACTTCCGTCGCCCTTGCCTGCCTTAGTGGCAAACGATCCGCGGCTGGAACTGCCCTACACTCTTCAGTGGAACACATCTGTGGAGCAAGGCGTGGGGAATAGCCAAGCCGTCTCGCTCAGTTATGTTGCAGCGGTTGGTCGGCGGCTCACCAACACAGAAATCTTGCTACGCCCAAACCCCAATTTCATTGCTACGCAGTTGGTCAGCAACGGATCCACGTCGGACTACCATGCACTGCAAGTTCAATTCCAACGGCGAATGGCTAGGGGCCTTCAAGCACTAGCATCCTATGGTTGGTCCCATTCAATCGACACAGGTTCTAGCTCCGCTGGGGACACCGGTAATCTTGTATTTCGGGGTGGCAGCAACGCGAACATAAATCGGGGTTCTTCCGACTTCGACATCCGTCACACATTCGCTGCGGCAGTCACATACGACATCCCTATCCCTCGCTGGGATGCGTTCGCGCGTGCCCTCCTTGGAGGCTGGTCGCTAGACAGCATTATTCAGGGTCGGAGTGCGCCCCCGGTTGTCGTGTTCGATCCGCGCTTTCTCTTCCCTGGAACCTTTGCCGTTGTTCGCCCCGACGTGATCCCCGGGGTGCCTTTGTATTTAGAAGACCCATCATTTGCGGGTCACAAGAGGATCAACCCTGCTGCTTTTCAGAATCCGCCACTCGACCCCGTGACCGGCGCTGTCACACGGCAAGGGACGCTCCCCCGGAGCGCACTGCGAGGCTTCGGAGTTGCCCAATGGGATTTTTCCCTGCGTCGGCACTTCGACCTCACTGAGCGGTGGCGGCTGCAATTTCGGGCGGAGTTCTTCAATCTCCTGAACCATCCGAATTTCGGAAATCCCGAAGGCAGCTTGGCAAGCCCACTCTTTGGACGGTCAACCCAAATGTTAGGACGAAGTCTTGGCGGCGGAACGAGCCCAGGTGTCGGCTTCACCCCGCTCTACCAAATCGGGGGACCGCGATCCGTTCAATTCGCCCTCAAGCTCGATTTCTGACCTCTCCGCGAGGATTCACGGATATGTCCATTAGGAGCCTCTTCGTCGGCGTGTGCATCTCGGTTGCGGCCTATCTTGGCCTATCTCTAGAACTCTCTGCGCAGGGTCCAAGCAATAGCGACAAGCGGCCGGTAAGGGTTACGGATTCGATTCGCATGACACGCCTTGCGAATCCTGACTACATCGCGGGTGCGCTGGCGAAGCCTAAAGTCGCAGAGTTTTCTCCGAACGGTAAGCAGTTTGTTGTGGTCCTTCGAAAGGGCAATCTCGAAAACAACACCAATGAATACTCCTTACTCGTGTTTGAGACTGCTGATGCTCTCAGTGCCCGCACTGCCAACGTGCGGCTCACTTTAGCTTCTTCGTCGAATCGGCCTGCGATTCAGCGCGCGTCATGGCGTGAAGACAACGAAACCGTACTCTTTCTTGGAGAAAGACTTGGAGAGAATCAGCAACTCTACGCGTTCAATTGCCGAACGAAAACACTCATGAAACTGACGAGCCACCGGACGAACGTTCTTTCTTACTCTGCGGCCACGCAAGGGCCGACATTTGCCTTTTGGGCAGAGAAACCTCGAAGTGCCGTCTGGACGCGGGAAGCTCGGCGTGAGGGGATTCGGGTAAAGACACAGTGGCTCGCCGATTTGATCGCAGGAGAAAACAGAGAGGGTCTTGTAGGCAACGAGCTATTTGTCCATTGGGGAGGTTCCGAAACGCCTAAGCATTTGAAGGTTGATGTCCCTCTGGTTTCCACAGGTGGCGTCACTCTTTCTCCAGACGGCAGATACCTCGTGGTAATGGCACGAGTTCGCCGCGTCCCCGACAACTGGAAGGAATACAGAGACGAACTACTGCAACGGCTTCTCTCAGAGAGGACACCTAATGCACTGCAGTATGTTTTGGTGGATGTCCAGAATGGCAAAAGCCAGCCGCTCATCGAGGCCCCTATTTCTGGTCGGTTCGGATCAGAAATTGCTTGGTCGCCCGACAGTAAGTCGTTGATTGTGACGGGTACTCATCTCCCTTTGGACGTTCCCGACCTGATCGAGCGCGAGGCCCGACTTCGCGGACCGTTCATTGTTGAGGTGAAGGTCCCTACCCGCGAGATCGTCAGGTTTCCGAACAGCGACATGAGGCTGATCCGGTGGGATGCCAAGACCGGGAAAGTGCTTTTTCAAGTTGGGAGGAAGGACGCGATTCGGGGAAAGGAGGTGCGGAAAGCAGCGTTTGGCCGGAGCGGAACAGAGTGGCACGAAACCAAACGTTCCGCGGAGGCTCAAAACCCGCTCGATGTTTGGCTGGATGAGAATTTGAATACCCCGCCCCGGATCTTTGTACGAAACCCAAAGTCTGGGAAGCACTCTCTCCTGCTTGACTTGAATACTCAGTTGAGGAATTTGAACCTCGCCCGAGTGGAGCATGTCAGGTGGAAGGCGACGGATGGGCATGACGTAGAGGGGGGACTTTATCTTCCGCCGGACCATGTTCCAGGCAAGAAATATCCGCTTATCCTCCAGACACACGGCTTCAACCCAAAACGGTTCTGGATGGATGGCCCTTGGACGACCGCGTTTGCTGCACAAGCGTTCGCGAGCAGGGGCTTTGTGGTTCTGCAGATCCCGGATTGGCCGGATCTGGATCAGTGGCCCATGATTCTCGCCACACTGGCGGAGGGGCCGTATCAGATGTCCTCCTTCGAGGGTGCCATCGATTATCTAGACGGTCGCGGTTTGATTGATCGCGATCGCGTGGGAATTATCGGCTTCAGTCGCACCTGTTTTTATGTGAAGTTTGCTCTGACTCATTCGAAGTTTAGGTTTGCTGCCGCCTCTGTCTCGGATGGCATGGATGCTGGTTACTTCCAATATGTGAGTCATTCTAATGCGTCACCGGCGTACGAGTTCGAGTTTGATGGCTTGAACGGCGGCTCTCCGTTTGGAGAGGGGCTCTCCTCGTGGCTGAAGCTGTCTCCTGGGTTCAACTTGCACAAGGTTCATACTCCGCTTCGCATTGAAGCACTGGGGAGGGTTTCTTTGCTTGGTGAGTGGGAATGGTTCGCGGGACTGCGGCGACTCGGCAGGCCGGTAGACCTAATCTACCTTCCAGGCGCGTCTCACATTATCGAGAAACCATGGGACCGCTTGGCATCGCAGCAGGGGAATGTGGACTGGTTCAGTTTCTGGCTGAAAGGCGAAGAGGATCCCGACCCTGGTAAGACAGAGCAGTACAACCACTGGCGCAAGCTGCGCAAACAGCATAACCAAGACTCTAGACCCAAGAGCTGATACACACCCCCGGCCGCCCGGGCGGTCGGGAGGTGTCTGGTGAGACGGTTTGCTCGACCGCCTCACGGTTTATCCGTGCCTACTCATCCAAGTCATAGGCAGGATCCTGATTCAGTTGCCCACCGTCAATGGCTGAGCCTTGTTTCGTCAGGTCTTGGACGAGACAAGTTGCGTCACCCAGGACAGCGATCTCTGGTTTGCTGTAAGTCATGGTTGTCACCTCCTTTCTCATTTGAGGATGTATCACCCGACCGGCGCGAGCAATGTCGAACAAGAACCCAGTCGCAAGACTACACTGACTTACTCATCCAGGTCGTAAGCCGGGTGAAAGTCGCGGTCCCCTGTCGAAGGATCCATTACCACGTCGACGCCCTTCCCCAGTTCTCGGATCATCGGAGCGGCATCACCCAAAACAGCAATTTCTGGTTTGGTGTAGGTCATGATTGTCACCTCCTTTCTCACTGAGGACATACTACCCGGCCGGTGCGAGTAATCCTTAACGAACCAATTCCAACGTTTGCGATAGCTAGTCGTCAAGATCGTATGCAGGATGGATGTTCCATGTGCCGGAAGCTTCCTCCATCACGGGGCCACAGGGCTTTCCCAATTCCTCGACGGTGTGCGCGGCATCGCCCAGAGGGGCGATTTCCGGCTTTGTGTAGGCCATCATCGTTATCGTTGCCTCCTTCCCCCAGAATTCCAAGATCTACTCCAAAGGGTTCGCACTATGCGCGCGTCCTCATCTCCACAAGTTCAGGCTCGACCCGGACCTGTGTGCCCTCACAAGGGCCATGGATCAACCGACGCCCCACCATGTCTTGCAGCCACAGTTCCAGAGCGATCGCTTTCATCATGCGAACCAGTTGCGGGGCGTCACCATTCTTGGCTCGAAACAAGCACTTCCGGAAGCCGGCAGCGCTGACGAACCCAAGACGTGAACTTACCCCCGGATTGAAGAGTCCCTCCAAAGTCTCCCAATTTGCCTGAACCGCGATGAGGCATTTCCTTACCGTAACCGCCTTTGTCTTGCGGTCCAGAATCTCCTGTGGTACCAGACCACGGAGCGCACGCCGCATCAGCGACCGTCGCTCACCTGCGCGAAGCAACTGGCTTGCGGGAATCGCCAGCAGGAACTCCACTAGGTTTTGATCGAGGTAGGCGAAGCGTTGTTCCGCTCCCTCTCCGGATCGCTCCGCGGCAAAAGCCCTTTGCCAGGAGACCAAAACAATAGTTCTCGCGTACGCTATGCCACTCCTCAGCCGGAAACCGAACTTGCTCTCTGGGCCGAGCCGTCGAACGCTAAGGCGATGGCGCCTTGCGAATCCCTTATCAATCCAAGGCTCTATTCGGGCATCTTGGGTCAGGTTAGCGCGCGCCCACGCGGGTAGTAAGTGAGCGCAAGCCTGGCCGAGCAGTTGGATCCACGGCTTTCGCTTTGCCAGGCCCCATACGATAAGCTGTTTACCCAATTCGATCAGGCGGAACTGTTGGATCAGATCCGCAAGTTGGAAACCAGGATTCGGAACACCGCCTAAGAATTCATCGCCGCCGACGCCGGAAAGCACTACTCTGTATCCATGCTCTTCAAAGAGGCTACGGCGAAAATCCTCCGTTTTCCTTGCTGTATCGCCAAGATCTCCCGGACGACCGATAAAGTGTGCGAGGCGCGAAGGAATCAACACTCCGCCCGTGCCGGCATCGTATTGATAACCTTTCCTCCCGCGCTTTTCCTCAACCTTTGTGAAGTAGGGGCGCTCATCACCGTCAGGTTCTCTGGGATCATAGAAGGAAAGTGTGTCCACCCTCGGCGTTTCGGCTCCTTCCTTGACGAGGATGTCGTCAGCGATGCAGACGATGGAAGATGAATCGAGCCCACCACTGAGCTCAGCGAGAATCGGGGAATCCGAACGCAGACGCCGACGCACTGCTTGCCGAAAGACTTGGCGGAAGTGTTCTTCGTACTCAGCGTCGGTGTTGTAGCGAATCTTCATTTCTGGATGGAAGGCCCAGTAGGGATGAGTTGTTACTCGTCCTTCTCGAACCTTGACGAAACTTCCGGGCGCCACAGCATGAATTTCGCCGTAGGGAGTGAGATGAGACTCGGGATAGAGGGCTAAGTAGCCGGCAATATACTGTTCATTGAGGGTGAAGCGATCCCCAGACAGAACAAGTGGAGCCAGATAACTGCACCAGATTATCCGCCTGTGCGTCGGGTAGTAGTAAACGTGCCGGACACCAATGTAGTCTCTCGCCAGAATTAACGTCCTCTGAACTGGGTCCCAGATGGAAAGCGCCCAATCGCCGACCAGCTTGTGGAAGCAATCTGTCCCCCAACTTTCGAACGCAGCGATGACCACGGCCAAGTCTGTTGGCTTGGGATTTAGACCGTCGCGCAGCTCCGCGATCAGTTCGTCGCGGTTGTCGAGCCGTCCATCCCAAGTGATGACGCTGCCACACCTGGAAACGTGCGGCTGGCGTTCGAGACGAGATTCTTTGGTTGTGTGGAAGGGGCGGTACAGCATCCCAATCGGGCCGCTGACGTACGTGGTTTCTCCGTCGGGGCCGTACTGGCTGATCGTTTGGCTGATGTTCGCAAGGATCTCTCGACTGGCTGGGGCCCCGTCGAAGTTCCAGACACCTGCTTGTGCGCTCATTTCCCGTATCCCCTAACAGCGCTCCCAAACACCATAGATTGCTTGAACGTCCTTTCGTTCGTTAATCACTCGGCCGTCCACTTCAACCCAGGCATGCGCCTTGAACGGCAGTTTCTGTGCGCCCAGCACCATCTGAGCGGGCACGCCACAGCCGCGAAGCAAGCACGTGGTTACGACGGATCTCTGCAGGCACAGGGCGCGCTTGGGGTACCAAACACATGCGTAGTTGACCGCAGCGCATGCCCGGTCGATCATGTCGGGTGATGCATCTCGGTGGGTCACTTTCCAGCCCAGAACGAGTCTGTGCAATCTTGCGAAGTTGTGGCCGAGACGCAAGGCGTCAAAGGCCAGGAGCCCGAAGATCGCTTTCCAAAAGAGTAGCCGCATCGAATGGTTCTCCGTCAAACCTTCAATCCCAACTCGTGACAAATAAACGCGACGCGGTTCGTCAACGCTTCGATTCTGTTCGTTAGCGGCTGAACAGGCATGTGACCCCATGTCGGTCTGTAGTCGAGAAGGATGGGGTGCGCAGAACTCGTCGCCGCTTGGAGTCTAGCCGTCGTCTTTCGTGCGTGCATCGGGTT
>JAKEER010000506.1 GCA_022616615.1 Acidobacteriota bacterium | reverse complement strand
TCACGGTCGGGCTACTGACAGCGCCGGTGCCAGTCAGTAGCCCGCGCGTCAGCAAGGGCTCCGGCCCGCTGCGGGCTGCCCGCCACTCTTAATTGCACCCCACTGACGGAGGCGATGGTTCAAGGAGGTGAACAGATGCTTCAGAGTCTGGATGCCGCCGGATTTCCGGTGCGAGCCGCGTTTTGGTATTACCTCCGCGAATCGGAAGTTGGGCGGCTGATCATCGCCAGCCCGGTGGTCTCGCAGTTAGGCCCAACTGAGGCTTACAGACAGATCCACAATATTGTTGATCAGATGCCGAGTGGCATCGCAAAAATTAGGTTGAATGACATCACCGTCGTCGAAGATGACAGCCATCTGGCGTCACTGTTGCGCTTCCGCCGTAAGGCCCAGGCGAAAAGCCGCCGGCATCAGACTTTCCCAAAACGTCATTAACGGCGTGATGATTGAGGACGCCTACATCTACCGATTGTGAGGTTCAGCATGAAGCTTAAAAAATGCGGATTTGCGATCTGTTTGCTCGCAGTCCATGGCATGGGAGGTCCCTTGCTCGCTCAAACACCCTTTGAGAATCCGGTCAAGAAGGCTCTGAAAGAAGGTAAGCCCGTCATTGGCGCCACGATCACAGCCGCCAGTCCGGACATCGCTGCCACGCTCGCTAGCAGCGGGTTTGATTTCCTCTGGATTGAAATGGAGCACAGCCCGCTGACGCTCGAAACGGTGCGCTCCATGATCCTGGCCACGCGCGGGATGAAGGCTATGCCGTTCACGCGAGTTCCCGTGAATGAGCCCTTCATGGCCAAGCGGGTGCTCGACGCGGGCAGCCTCGGTGTAGTTTTTCCGTTCAGCAGCACCCGCGAGCTGGCGGAGCAGGCGGTGAAGTCATGCAAGTATCCGCCGCTGGGCATCCGCGGCTTTGGTCCAAGCCTGGCCGCGCCGCGCTGGGATTTCGTGGGACAAAGTTATCCCCAGTTTGCCAACGACAATGTGATGGTGATTCCCATCATCGAACAGAAACAGGCCGTTGATAATATCGACGCCATCGCTTCGGTTCCTGGCATTGATGTCTTGTTTATTGGCGCCAGCGATCTGTCTTACTCGCTTGGCGTTGGCGGGCAGCGGGAGCATCCTCTGGTGCAGGAGGCGATCGCGAAGGTCCTGGCTGCGGGAAAAAAATACAACGTGCCTGTCGGCTACCCCAGCGGGAATCCTGCGGAAATCAAGAAGCTCATCGCTCAGGGATTTCTTTTCTTTCAGGCCACCACCGATCTGGGTCTGATGAAAAGCGCTGCTACGGAAATGCTGAACAGCGTCCGCGGAGCAGCTTCCATTCCATCCAAGCCGGCCGGTTCAATTTACGGAGACAAATGAAGCGAAGAGCCCCAGAACACGATCCCGTCAAAGTCCCCCTTAACAAAGGGAAGGGGGACAGCGGTTTCGCAGAAATTGCGCGGGGATTGTCTCGTCTCCGGGTTCCGAACCCGCCAGGACAACCCCCAAGGCCTGCGGCCTTTGCCCGCTTTGTTAAGTTTTGTTAAGGGGGATTTGCTCGCCGCGGCCTTCGGGCTGACTTCCGAACTTTGACGTGGCCCTACCCTCAGAACCTTCTTGCTCACTTCACCAACTTCTCATACAAGGCTCTCGCTTTTTGAGAGAGCGCGACCATCTCAGCTCGAATGTGCCCTGGGTGATGAAATGATGTTCCTGCCACTTGCTGTAAGTAAGCGCGCCGGCAGGGAACTTGGACTTACCACTCTCATCAACCAAGTAAAGCGCGCCGGCAAAATCTTCCGGCTCCGGGAATCCAACACCTTGACTTGCAAAGAAGCAGTGAGTGCCCGCTCCACCCTGGCGGAACGCACTGACTCGAGACGAAGCGTGCGCTTGACGCAGCCACCCTGGGAGCGCGCGTCCCGCCCGCCTCGGAGCGGCCGGAGGCGCGCTCCGATGGCCTGCGGCCACAATTGCGGGCGGGACGCCCGTGCTCCCAGGGCGAGCTTCGCCACTCCAAAAAATGTCCAATCTCCAGGAACGCGCGCTCCGCGCGCGTTTCGGTTGTAGATTAGAAGCTGAGCTGCACCAGGATTGCCCGGTCTAATTTTTTCACAGCTCCCCTGACCGGTCCTGTGACTGGATGGATTAGTGCCCTGCACTGCTTTGGGGAACCCCTGGCCTTCGGCCTAAGAGGTTACAGGCTTTCCAGCATTTCGTGTAGACTCTTTGAACGGAGGGGATCATGTCGATCTGGGATCTGTTTCGAGTCGAGCCAAAGCAGCGGCCGCCATCGGCGTCGGTCGCTGAAACCGAAAGCGTCCGCAGAATTACCAACGTGCTGGATCAAATGGAGGCAGATCGCGCCCGGTTCATTGCCGCATTCGCTTATATCCTCAGCCGCGTGGCGCGCTCCGATCAAGACGTTAGCGCAGAAGAGACGCGGGCGATGGAAAGGATTGTTGCGGAGCAGGGCGATTTCGCGGAAGAGCAAGGCATCATCGTCGTTCAGATGGCCAAGATGCAAAACACCTTGTTCAGTGGAATCGAAGACTACGTGGTGACGCGCGAATTTAACGGGATTGCGACTCGAGAGCAAAAAATGCGGCTGCTTCATTGCCTTTTCGCGGTTTCCGCAGCCAATCATTCAATCTCAAACGTCGAAGATGCCACGATCCGGCAGATCGCAAAGGAACTTAAATTGGCACACAAGGACTTCATTGATGTGCGGCTTCACTACCGCGATCATCTGGACGTACTGAAAGGCTAGTCGGTGACTTCACCCACGACACTTTCTGGAGAAGACTGTGACAATCCAGGTCGGCAGGCCTCTCGGTTCGAGACATCCCCAACATGGTTTTCTTTATCCGGTGAACTACGGATTTGTTCCCGGCGTTCCGGCTCCCGATGGAGAGATGCTGGGCGTCTTTGGTCCGGTCAATGAGTTTCAAGGGAGTGTGTGGCGGTGATTCATCGGCTCGATGATGCAGACGACAAGCTGGTCGTTGTTCCAGAAGGCAGGGACTACAGCGACGAACAGATTCGGGCGTTGACCGAATTCCAGGAAAGGTTTTTCACATCAGTTATTACTCGAGACAGGATTGCTTCAGACTGAAGCGCCCGTCAGCCGCCAATCAACGTAAATGAACGCGGATAGAAGAATTGAGAAGATAAAGCTGCCAGACGGCGAGCCATATCCGTTTCACGCCTAATGAAATTCTCTCGTGTCCAGCAACTCGGCATCTGCCTGCTGGCTACTGCGTTGCTGGCCTATTTCTTTCTCCGCTACTTGCTCCTGCCTCGATGAACGCACCTCTTATTGTCGTGGCCGGGCCGACCGGCAGTGGAAAGTCAGGCCTGGCGGTTGACTTGGCCCGGGCATTTGGCGGCGAAGTCGTCAACTGCGATTCTGTGCAGGTTTACAGATATCTCGATATCGGCACGGCAAAGCTGTGTAAGGCCGAGCGGCAGCGGGTGCCGCACCATTTGATCGATGTTGTCGAACCGGACAAGATCTTCACGGCCGGCGAATACTTGCGTCTTGGACGCACGGTCTTAGACGAGATTCGCGGCCGGCAGCAGATCCCGATTGTGACGGGAGGTACCGGGCTTTACTTGAGAGCCTTGTTGGAAGGGTTGTTTGAGGGGCCGAAGCGATCAGAATCTTTGCGAGCCAGATTGAACGATCTCGCGGAGCGAAAGGGAACAGGCTATCTACACCGGCTGCTGGCACGGGTGGATGCGGACTCGGCGAGGAACATTTCGCCGAACGATCAGCCGAAAATGATTCGCGCGCTCGAGGTTTACTTTCTAACTTCGATGCCAATCTCGCAGCACTTCTCGCAAGGCCGGGAGGCACTACGGGGCTTCGAGGCGCTTCAGATCGGACTGAACCCGCCGCGCCAGCTGCTCTATGAATTCATCGACCGGCGTGCGGAGGAGATGTTTGCTGCCGGCCTACTGGCAGAAGTGCAGTCGATTTGTTCCCGGTTTGCTCCTGATCTCAAACCGCTTCAGGCGTTGGGTTACGCCCAAGCCGTTCGTCATTTGCGCGGCGAAATTGGATTAGCAGAGGCCATCGCGCTCACACAGCGACAGACCCACCATTACGCCAAACGGCAGCTGACATGGTTTCGAAGGGAGAAGGAGATGGTCTGGTTCGAAGGCTTTGGCTCAGAGGCGTCGATTCGGTCAGCAGTCAAGGAACGTGTCTCGAAATTTCTGGCGAGGCTTCAAACTCCACCCTAGCAAAAGGGGACAGCGGTTGCGCAGAAACCGCGTTGGCGTTTGGACGTTTTCCGGTCTTTCGTCACGCCTTTTCGGTGGTTGCGCCTGAGGTGTGTGTAGAGCCTTGACCAAACAGGCGCTTCACTGGCGGAACGCACTCACTCGACACTAAGCGTGTGTTTGACGCAGCCGCCCTAGGAGCGCGGCAGAAACGTCCAATTTCCAGTTCCTCTCGGATGATGAGCAGTGAATCCCGCTTTCAGAGGACACTCCCTGAGTTCACACTCATGATCCGCTGTTCCGCCAAATCTAGCGCCTGCTGCACCTGGCTGGCGTTCTTTCCTCCAGCCTGCACGAGCGTTCGCATCCCACCGCCCTTGCCCTCAATGAGCTCGCAGCACGCCGGCAAGATATGGCGAAGATCGCCAGGCAAGCCGTCGCTTTGAGCAAACAACAGAGCGGCCTGCGTCCCTGCGGAACCGAGCAGCACCACGCAGTTCCCCTGGCTCAACAGCGCCTGAGCCAGAAGCTTTAGGAACTCCACCTCTTCCTCTTCAAACAGCTGCTTGATACGCTTGCATCCCAGCCGCTGCTCTGCCTGCGCGTAGAGCTCCTTTGCCAGCAGCCTTGCCAACATCCTGTTCTTCGTTTGCAATGCCTTGCGCAGGTGGCGCGTTTCCTGGATCTGCTTCTCAACACGCGCCGGGACATCGCCCAGCCCCACTGAAAACTGGCGCGCCACGGCGGCGAGGCTTTCCAGGTCGCGCTGCTGCGCCGCCAGCGATCGCCGGCCGCAGACAAACCCAATCCGCGCCTGCTGGTTCACGCGTTCCACCTTTCGAATAACAATGCTTCCAATCTCGCCCGTGTGCCTGACGTGCGTGCCGCCGCAAGCCGAGACGTCAAAGTCTTCCACCCGGACGACGCGCAAAGGCCCTTCACGGCTGCTTTCCTTGCGCAGTCCAAGCGCTGGCACTTCCGCTTCCGGAACAATCTGTACATGGATCGGGCGATTCTCAAAAACAATGGCGTTAGCCAGCCGTTCGGCTTCATCGAGTTGCTGCGCACTGAGGCTTTCGGCATCGAGGTCAATCGTCACGTAGTCGGCGCCCATGTGAAAGCCTACGGTGTTCCGTTTCGCGGCCCTCACAAAGGCCTGCGAAAGCACGTGCTGCCCTGTGTGTTGCTGCATGTGATCGAAGCGCCGTTCCCAATCGATCTGACACTCCAGCCTTTCCCCAGGCACCGGGCCTTCCAGTCGATGAATGATCTCATCCTCGCGCTCAACGACTTCCTGGATCCGCATTCCCGAGATCACTCCCAAATCGTGCGGCTGTCCTCCGGAAGTTGGGTAAAAGGCCGTCACGTCGAGTACCACCTCACAGCCTTGGGCCGCCTGCGCCGATTTGACAACCCTGGCTTCGAACTGGCGTAGATAGCTGTCGTGATAATAGAGCTTCTCAGTCATAAGGAAGGGCCCGCCCGCAAGGTCAGAAGCGAGCCGGTAGTATACCGTATCGGGCAGAGGTCTTGCGAAACGGCAGGTTCGCGAGCCTGCCCAGACCCTCGTTTTAGTGCCCAATTTGCCAGGCAGCACTAAAAAATTGATGGAAACGCACCTGCGTTTGGAGCTACATTGGTTTCCTTGCAAAGGATGGTTACGCATATTGAACCTCGCGGCGGCCCTGATGCCGCTGCCATGGACTGTAGCCGGACAATCTGTCATCTCTCATGCATCTTTCAACCTCGAAATGGCTGCACGTTGGGCTGCTCATCGCGCTGTTCCTCTGCGAGCTGGCCGAAGGCAGCGACCGGGCAGGCGAGAGCATCGAGTTCAACCGCGACATCCGCCCGATTCTCTCCGACACCTGCTTCACCTGCCACGGACCTGACAAAGCCAACCGCAAGATCGAGCTGCGATTCGACCTGGAAGAAAGCACGCGGGCTGATCTTGGCCAAGGCCGCCGCGCGATTGTGCCCGGCGATCCAGCCCGAAGCGAACTGTACCGCCGGGTCAGCGCAGAAGATGAGGCGCTCCGTATGCCGCCCGTCTATTCCGGGCGCAAGTTGACAGGTCAGCAAGTCGAGTTGCTGCGGCGCTGGATTGAACAGGGAGCCAACTGGCAGAAGCACTGGTCATTGATCCCACCGAAGCGCCCGGAACTTCCTCCCGTCAAGAATTCGGCCTGGCCTCGCAACGGCATCGATTCTTTCATCCTCCACCGGCTCGACCGCGAAGGCCTGGCGCCGTCACCCGAAGCGGGGCGTGCCACGCTCCTTCGGCGCGTGACGCTCGACCTGACCGGGCTACCTCCAACACCGGACGAAACCAGTGCCTTCCTCGCAGACAAGACGGCAAACGCATACGAGAAAGTGGTCGAGCGGCTGCTCGCCTCACCACGCTATGGCGAGCGCATGGCCATTCGCTGGCTGGAAGCGGCGCGCTATGCCGACACCAACGGTTATCAGACCGATGCCGCGCGGATCATGTGGCGCTGGCGCGATTGGGTGATCGGCGCCTACAACCGGAATTTGCCATTTGACCAGTTCACCATCGAGCAGCTTGCAGGCGACTTACTACCTCGCGCAACCCTGGAGCAGAAGATTGCCACGGGCTTCAACCGCAACCATCGTGGCAACGGCGAAGGCGGCATCATTCCGGAAGAATACGCGGTCGAGTACGTCGTGGACCGGGTGGAAACCACGTCCACCGTCTGGCTCGGCCTGACGACAGGTTGTGCCCGGTGCCACGATCACAAATATGATCCACTCACCCAGAAAGAGTTCTACCAGGTCTACGCCTTCTTCAACAACGTGCCAGAGAGCGGCAAGGCGTTCAAATATGGGAACTCACCGCCGTTGATCTCGAGTCCGACTCCGCTGCAGCAGAGGCAACTTCAGGAGATCGATCAGAAATTGGCCGCTGCCGAAATCCGCTTTCAGAAACTGGCGCCGGAACTCGCAGCCGCGCAAGCCGTCTGGGAAAAGTCTCTCCGCCCCACCCACCTCATCCACTCGGCGCCTGGCGACCGGCTGCTGGCACACTTTCCTTTGGACGCCACCACCTTGGAGAAAACCAGCGAAGCGCGCGAAGGGAAGGCGTTGCGTGGCCATTTTCTGGAAGGAGAACCTGAGTTTGTTGTCGGGCGCATCGGCCTGGCGGGCAGCTTTGATGGAAAGCGCTTCATCGCGGCAGGCGATGTGGCTGACTTTGGATTCTACGACCGTTTCTCCCTGGGCGCCTGGATCTATCCTAGCGGCGAAAAAGGCGGCGCCATCGTCTCCCGCGCCAAGGAAGTCGCACAGGATGCTGGCTACAGTTTGCTTTTGGATCGAGGCAAGGTTCAGCTCAATCTTGTGGTGCGCTGGCTGGACGATGCGCTGCGGGTGGAGACTGAGGACAGCTTGCCGCCCAATCGCTGGCACCACGTCATGGCGACCTACGATGGCTCCCGCCTAGCCAGTGGCGTCAAAATCTACGTCAACGGCAAAGCGGCCCGGATGAAGGTTCTACTGGACGAACTCAACCAATCTTTCAAGACGTCCGAGCCCTTTCGCATCGGTTCGGGCGGCGGACCCGAAGGCCGGTTTCAGGGAGCTATAGATGACGTGCACATTTACCACAGGGCCTTGCCCGCCGAAGAAGCGGCAGTAGTGGCCAACCCCGACGCGGTGAGCCGGATCGCTGCCATCCCCATCGCCCAAAGAACCCCAGCCCAGGCGGACAAGATGCGAGGTCACTTTCTGGCCACGACCGCGCCGGAAAGCATCAGACGGGCTCAGCAGCAACTTGCTGGGCTGCGTCGGGAGAAAGAGCAGTTGCTGGACAGCATCCCCACGACGATGGTGATGCAGGAAATGAAGCCCCGGCGCGACACTTTTGTTTTAGTTCGGGGCGCCTACGACAAGCCTGAGGAAAAAGTCACAGCCAATGTGCCGGCGTGCCTGCCCTCCCTGCCTGCGGGCGCAAAGAACGACCGGCTGGGGTTTGCGCGCTGGCTGGTTGATCCAGCGAACCCGCTCACCGCCAGAGTGGCGGTGAATCGCTACTGGCAGATGTTGTTCGGAACCGGCTTGGTCAAGAGCGTTGAAGATTTTGGCTCGCAGGGCGAGTGGCCTTCTCATCCCGAGCTGCTTGACTGGCTGGCCACAGAGTTTCTCCGCAACCGTTGGGACGTCAAGAGCATTCTCAAAACCCTGGTTACCAGCGCGACGTATCGTCAGTCGTCGCGCCTCACCCCGGAGCTGCTGCAAAAGGATCCAGAAAACCGGCTGCTGGCGCGGGGCCCCCGAGTCCGGCTGTCGCCGGAAATGATTCGCGACCAGGCGCTGGCAGCCAGCGGTTTGCTGGTGGAGAAGATAGGCGGCCCCTCGGTGAAGCCTTATCAACCTCCGGGACTCTGGAAAGAGCTGAGTGGGGCTGAAGACTACCAGCCGGACACGGGAGAGAACCTCTACCGCCGCAGCCTGTACACGTTCTGGAAGCGCGCGGCCCCACCCCCGGCGATGATGAACTTCGACTCGGCGGGCCGGGAAACCTGCACCGTTCGCGAAACCCGAACCAACACGCCGTTGCAAGCATTGAATCTGATGAACGACGTCGCGTTCGTCGAAGCCGCGCGCGTGTTGGCGCAGCGTGTGATGATTGAAGGCGGGGACTCGCCGGAGAAGCGGCTAGCGCTAGCCTTCCAACTAGCCACTGGCCGTCCGCCCAAACCGGCGGAGCAGCAGATCCTGCTGACAGGTTTCGCACGGCATCTCAAGGAGTACCAGGAGAATCCGCAGGCTGCCATACGATTGATGACCAGCTCACCTGAATTTCCCGTTGACGAGAGACTGGATGTTCGCGAGTTGGCAGCCTACACTGCTCAAGCGAGTTTGATCCTGAACCTTGACGAGGTCATTACGAAGGAGTGAAGCGGAAGCGGGCTTAAAGACCGTGGATGTCACGGTTGAGCGCCTTGTGAGCCCGTCCGGAAGCTTGACGAAATCAAACGAGCTCGGTTCCCCTCTCCCCAACGCGGGGAAGGGCTAGGGGTGAGGGAGCGGTGCTTGCCGCATCGATTCCCGAAGACAGGCCCCAAAAAGGCTCGGCAGACTTGGAGCGACAAGCATTGGGCCACATCGTGGAACTCCCCTTACGCTCAACCCCT
>JAKEER010000505.1 GCA_022616615.1 Acidobacteriota bacterium | reverse complement strand
GGCATGTGACCCCATGTCGGTCTGTAGTCGAGAAGGATGGGGTGCGCAGAACTCGTCGCCGCTTGGAGTCTAGCCGTCGTCTTTCGTGCGTGCATCGGGTTGCAGCGTGTATCGGCGTCTCCCGAAATCAGCATCACCGCCGGATAACTGACACCGTCTACGACCCGGTGGTAGGGTGAGTACGCTACCAAATGGCGGAAATCGCCTTCGTTTTCCGCGGAGCCGTACTCGTCCACCCACATATCGGCAAAATCAAAGAACTGGTAACGCAGCATGTCCAGCAGAGGGCCCAAGCAAACGACCGCGCGAAACAGATCGGGTCTCTGAGTAAGCGCCGCGCCGACCAACAAGCCTGCATTCGATCCGCCCCCGATTGCGATTCGGCCTGGAGCAGCGTGGCCCTCTGCGACAAGCCATTCGGCGGCAGCGAGGAAATCGTCAATCGCGTTTTGGCGGTTGTGTCTCTTGCCGGCTTCATGCCACTGCTGCCCAAATTCCGCCCCGCCACGCAGGTTGGCAACCGCAAACAGGCAGCCCTGTTCCATGAGGAAAGTTGCGTAGGCAGTGAACTGCGGAGTGATGCTGGTGCCGAAACCACCGTAGCCAGTGAGAAAAGTGGGAAGGGGCGCCTTATGCCGTCGGCCTTTCTGAGAAACCAAGAACATGGGAACCAGAGTGCCGTCTTTCGACGGATAGCGAACCTGATCCACCTCGATAGAGGAAGGATCAAACGGCACCTGACTTTGCGCCCAGACATCCTGATTGCCAGTCTGCGTGTGGTAGCAGAAGATTGTCGGGGGATGGGCGAAGGACGTGTATCGATAAAAAAGCACATCGCTGTTTGGTGGAGAAGGTAGCGTGCGAACCGTGCCCTGAGGCGGGCATGCTAGACTGTCCTTTTGCTTGCCCGTGAGATCAAATATCGCGACGCTCGTGCTTAGATTCTCCACGTATCCGACGAAGATCAGTCCGGCAACGACAGCGAAATCCCGAATGCGCGATCTGGATTCAGGCACGACCTCCTGCCAGGTGTCACGCTGTGAGCAGTCTGGATCAATCGCTACAACGCGGCCGTTGGGTGCTTTCCAGTCGGTCAAGGCGACGAGGTTGTTCTCCACGAACACTGGAGCGAAAATCCCTTCCATCCGTTCCACGATCAGCCGGGGTGGCTCGCCGCTGCTTAAATCATGGATGTAGAAATCGACAGTCCGTTTGTCGTGAAGCGAAGTTACGAAGTAAGCCAGGAAATGACCATTTGGCGAACCGAACATGCCTAGATGAAGATGGGAATCCTCTCCGACAAAGAATATCTCAGCGTCACTACTGACCTTCGCTCCAAATGAATGCCAGCAAACGGCGCGGTAGTAGGGGCGCGCTGCGCCGACTGGCCTGTGTACGTAGAAGAATCCTTTGTTGTCAGGAGAGAAGACGAGTCCACGGCAGAAACCATTCGGCAGACGATCCGGCAAAACCTGTCTCTTGTCCACATCGAGAAACTCGACAGCGCATGAATCCTCACCTCCATCGCGTACGCTGAACGCTAGTAGCTTCCCATCACTCGAGATGCTCAGAATGCCGACGGCAGTCGCTGGTCCCTGGCCTCTTTCTGCTGGATCTACCAATGGGATGTCTGTACCCGCTTCGCTCTCGCGCATCATGATCACGGGTTGTTCCTGCTGGGCTGTTCGTTTGAGAAAGAAGTATCGGAAACCGACTTTGCGCGACTCAGTGACAACTTCCCCGTCGAGCAGATGTGCAACGCGCTTTCGGATTCGCTCGCGGCCCGGGATACCGTCGAAGTACGCGCGAGTGTACGCCGCCTGCTCCGCGAGCCATTGTCTTGTCTGGGGTGAATGCTGATCTTCCAGCCAGCGGTAAGGGTCTACGACGTCAACGCCATGAAGCCTCTCGACTACGGGTTCGACCGGAGTCCGTGGAGGAAGATTGAAGGCGGGCGACTCGAGGAGCTTCTTATTGGATTGCGCGGCGAGCACACGCCCAGCTTCGTTCGCGGGAGGTCTTACGTCAACGAGGAAGTGTATGCCTTTTCTGCTTTCTGAATGCAGTTTCGGCTTTAATCGGCTCGCATCGAGAGATGTGGAGAGGCCAAAGCACTTTCCCTGGGAGGTGCTGACGGTTCTTCGGACAGATTACCCATTCTTGCCAGCCTGGCGTACATGCCGCCTTTGCCGATCAACTCGTGGTGAGTTCCCTGTTCTTGGATAGCTCCTTGGTGCAGCATGACGATCTGGTGCACCCAGTAAAAAGATGCAAGTCTGTGCGAAATGAACACTATGGTCTGGCTTGGTAAATGCTTAGATAAATTGTGCAGGATCCGCTGCTCCGAAAGGGCATCCAGCGCGGATGTTGCTTCATCGAGCAGCAGTACCGCGGGTTGCTGGAGCAAGGCTCGAGCAAGAGCAACTTTTTGACGCTCGCCGCCTGACAGCGTACTACCCCGGGCACCGACCCGTGTGTACCATCCATGCGGGAGTCGAGCGACCACGCCCGCGAGCTCAACTGCCTCGAGAGTTTTTTGCAATTGTTCATCGGTTGCATCCGGGCACGCTAACAGCAGGTTTTCCTTGAGCGAACGATCGAAGAGAATCGTATCCTGCATGAGCAAGCACACATTGGCTCGCAGGCTCTTCAATTTCACGTTCTGAACGTCAGCGCCGTTCACTTGCACGGTACCCTGTTGAGCGTCATACAGGCGGGCGATTAGTTTGGCGATTGTGCTTTTCCCACTGCCGCTTATTCCGACCAGCGCAGCTTTTTGTCCCGCAGCGATGTCGAGAGTGAGGTGCGACAGCACCGGGGGGCGCTTTGGGTATGCAAAGGTGACATCAATGAGTTTTACGGCGCCTGCGTTCTGCCGGGGCAGCGTAAGGGCTTGAGCGCAGTCCCGCACGGTGGGGATCCTTTCGGTGATGTCCAGTATCCGCGAGATGCTTGCGCGGACGCGCGTGAACTGG
>JAKEER010000504.1 GCA_022616615.1 Acidobacteriota bacterium | reverse complement strand
TCGTCAGGCATGGCTGTCCTCCCACAAAAGATGGGGACAGCATAATCCGCTGTAATGCGTATGTCAATAGAAATATACATACTTTAGCGGAGACCGAAAAAATTGAGGCTTGCTACTAGTAGCGAGCAGCCTCAGACCGCCAAGGGTCGCGTCTCCGTTGTAGACTGACCCTCACCCGGCCTTTGGCCACCCTCTCCCAATGGGCCCAATGGGAGAGGGGCTGGGGGTGAGGGGTCAGCAAGTTAACAAGCTTGACCGAAGTTTGAACTTCATCGCCACCAAGTGACACTAGCGACCCAAGAAGAACTTGGGCTCCGGGTCCCTTGCCCTTAGCCGAGCCCGGGCAGGACAGTATGCAGAAACTCTTTTAGCCCAACAACGGTGAAGCTCTCGCCCGCAGGATAGCGTTCGTTGCCGCGGTAAATGATCCAGATCGGCGGATTCCTCAAGTTTCTGCGGGACTCGTGCAGCCCGCGAGTGAGTGCTGGCGACAAGGAGTTCTTCACTTCGATGCCTGCCCGAACTTTCGTGCCTTGTGTGACGACGAAGTCCAATTCAGCTCCGGCGTGCGTCCGGTGAAAGTGAAGCTGCACGCCGCATGATAGTGCTCCCCAGATTTGTTCGAGCACGTAGCCTTCCCAGGAAGAGCCAAGCTGAGGATGCCCCTGCAACGCATCGAAAGAGGGAATTCCAAGGAGCGTGTGGAGAATTCCAGAATCGCGGACATAAACTTTGGGAGATTTCACGAGTCTCTTTTTGAGGTTCAGATGCCAGGGGGTGAGCACCCGCACCAGAAACGTTTCCTGCAGCATGGACAGGTAGCGGCTCGCGGTCGGCCCGCTCACGCCGAGACTGGACGCAACCTGGCTGGCGTTCCAGAGCTGGCCGTGAAGGTGAGCGAGCATCATCCAGAAGCGGCGAATCTCCGGGCTGGGAATGCGGAAGCCGAGCTGCGGGAGATCGCGCTCGACATAGGTGGCGATGAGCGCCTCGTGCCAGCGGCGGGACTGCTCGCTGCTGGCCGCCAGAACCGCTTCCGGGTATCCACCCCGCCACCAATGCTCCTCAAGGGTAAGAATTTCTGCCGTTTCAGCCAAGGTAAGCGGGGGCAGTTCAACGTGAATCACCCTGCCGGCCAGTGACTCAGAGCTTTGCTTTAGAAGCCCCGGGGAGGCGGAGCCAAGCAAGAGGAAGCGGCCCGGTCGGCGGGCTTGATCGATGAGGGCACGCAAAATCGGAAACAGCTCAGGTTGGCGCTGCACTTCGTCGATGATGACTAGCCGGTCGTTCAGCGATCTGAGATACAACTCAGGGTCTCGCAGTTTGGCCAGATCCGACGGAAGTTCCAGGTCAAGGTAAACACCCGATGGATGAATCAACAGCAAGGACTTCGCTAGGGTAGTTTTGCCAACTTGGCGTGGGCCCCCAAGCACAACGGCTGGGAACTCATTCAGCAGCGCCAGGACGTTTGCAGAAAGAGTGCGGGGAATCATCCTCATCCTTGAATTATTAACATCGCATGTTAGATTTTCAATGTAAAAGGTAAATGAAGCCCGGGTCTTCGGGGACATTGGGCACTGTTGGTATGAACTTTCTTGAAACCATTTTTGCGAACCTGGAAAAGACACCGGAGAAGGCAATCCTCTCGGAAGTGCACGAAAGTCAGCTTGTCCAGACGTCTTGCCAAGAATTGTTAACGGCGATCAACCGAGCGCGAGCTGTATTGAAAGAAGCTGGACTGCGACGTGGCGACCGCTGCGCGCTGCTGGCGCCCAACAGCAGCCGCTGGGTGGCCGCAGATCTGGCTGTCATGGCGGAGGGTGGCATCGTTGTGCCTCTCTACGCGCGGCAAGCGCCTGCCGAACTGGTGGCGATGATGAGGGATTGCACGCCAAAGCTGCTGGTTTGCGCGGACGAAGAACTGAAGCAATCGATTGTTGACGTGTGGCCAGAAGCGCCGAGGATGTTGCTTTATGGCGAACTCTTCTCATCCGGCGTTTTGAAGGCTGCGAGCGGCACAGGCACTCTTGTGCAGCTTTCGAGCAATTCAGCCGTTACGATTATCTACACGTCGGGCACCTCTGGCGACGCTAAAGGAGTGGTTCTCAACGCTGGAAATATCAACTTCATGGTGCAGCGCACGACGGCTCGCCTCGAAGAACTCATGACCGGGGTAGCGAAGGAAGGCGACGATCGTGTTTTTCACTATTTGCCTTTTTGCTTCGCGGGGTCTTGGATCCTGCTGCTCACCTGCCTGTACCGCAACAATTCTTTGATGATGTCGATGGACTTGAATAAGCTGGCTGATGAGTTGAAGGTAGCTATGCCGCACTACATGCTGAATGTGCCGGCGCTCCTCGACCGCATCCGTAATGGTGCTGTTGGCCAACTGAAGAAAAAGGGTGGTTTGGTTCTTGCCTTGTTTGAGAACGGACAGGCTGCCTGGCTCAGGCGCCGCAACCGTGGTGCGCGGGCTTGGGACGGGCTCTGGAACTTTGTTGCCGCAAGTCTGGTGTTCCCGAAGATCAAACAGCAACTGGGCCCCAACTTGCGCGCTCTCATTTGTGGTTCGGCGCCCTTGGCCGAAGAAACACAGCTTTTCTTTCAGATGATTGCAATCCCTGTTCTTCAAGTCTACGGGCTCACCGAGACCACGGCCATCTGCACGATGGATGACGTTTATCACAACGTTCCCGGCCGCGTTGGGTCTGCTATTCCAGGCATCGAGATGACGCTGGGGGAAAACGATGAGATCCGGGTGCGCGGACCGAACATCTTTCCTGGCTACTGGAACCGCGCCGAAACGACGGCTGAAGTTCTAAAGGATGGTTGGTTCCACACTGGAGACCAGGGACAGGTGGACGAGAAGGGTAACTGGAAGGTCATTGGCCGTCTCAAGAACCTCATCATTCCCAGCTCAGGCCTCAACATCAGTCCGGAGCCCATCGAGCAAATGATTATGAGCGCTCTGCCCGAAACGGAGCAGGTCATGCTGGTTGGAAACGGGAGAAAGTTTCTTTCTCTCATTGTGACAGGCGGCGTTTCTCAGGAGCGGGTGCAGGCAGCGCTGGACGCCGTCAACCGCGAGCTGCCGCATTACAAGCAGGTGCGCCGGGTTCATCTCAGCCCGGAGCCCTTCTCGGCAGAGAACGGGCTTCTCACGGCCAATCGAAAGATGAAGCGAGCGGCGATTGAAGCTCGCTACCGTGAGGAGATCGAGGCGCTGTACACTTCTGAACAGCAGGTCTGACGGAAATGGCGAACTTCGCGGGGCCGTTCGCTAATGGCCGACCATGTCCCACATCTGTTTGCTGGAGTCGGGGGATCTGCAGTACCGCACGGGCAGCGGCTTTTGGCCCTGCAAGGGCCACTGGAGATTAGACATTTTTTGGAGTGGCGAAGCCCACCCTGGGAGCGCGGGCGTCCCGCCAGGCGTCCCGCCCGCAATTGTGGCCGCAGGCCATCGGAGCGGCCTCCGGCCGCTCC
>JAKEER010000503.1 GCA_022616615.1 Acidobacteriota bacterium | reverse complement strand
TGATGCGAAGCACCGTCGCCGCCTGTCGATATCCCGCAGTGGGTCGCTCCAATCTTCACGTTCACTTTCGGATAGGCAATGGAGTTGCGCACCTGGTCACCTGCCCTGCAGGTGGCAAATACGCCGAAAGTAGACGCAAAAGGGATGAACCCTTCGAGTGCCAGGCCTGCCGCCACCGACATCATGTTGCTTTCCTGAGTGCCACAATTAAAGAAGCGGTCGGGGAACAGCTTCTGGAAATCGCAGGTCTGGGTGGCCTTGGCCACATCTGAATCTAGAACAACAACCCGCGGGTTCTCACGCGCCAGGTCAATCAAGCCATCGACATAACCTTGTCGCGTTCGTTTAAGTTCCAAGAGTCAGCTCCTTCATCGCAAGTTCGAATTGCTCGTTGTTGGGGGGAGTCCCGTGCCAGACGGCGTCGTTCTCCATAAACGGCACGCCCTTGCCCTTGACCGTCCTGGCCACGATCATGGTGGGTTTTCCCTGGCGGCCCTTCGCCTCTGCCACCGCCTGAGCAATCTCCTCAAAACTGTGTCCATTGATCTCACAACTGTGCCAGCCGAAAGCCTGCCACTTAGCGACCAACGGGTCGAGCGGCATGACGTCTTCGGTGTTGCCGTCCGTCTGCAGGTAGTTGCGGTCTACAAAGGCGATGACATTGTCCAGCCTATATTTGTTTCCGAACATAGCCGCTTCCCAGATTTGCCCCTCCTGCAATTCGCCATCGCCGCATAGCACGTAGTAATAGTGCCGCTGTCCTTTGACTTTAGCTGCCAGCGCCATGCCGCACGCCGTCGAAAGCCCTAGACCCAGTGTTCCCGTGGAGGCATCAATACCCGGAGTCTTCGGCTCGTAGGGATGTCCCTGGAGGTGCGAGCCAGGGCGGCGGAAGTGGTTCAAGTCTTCCTTGGGGAAGTAGCCACAGTCGGCCAGCACGGCATAAATGACCGGAGTACAATGGCCCTTCGACAGGATAAAGCGGTCCCGCTCTGGCCACTTGGGATTCTTGGGATCGTGACGCATGATGTGGTAGTAGAGTGTCACCACCAGATCAGCGGCACCTAGGCTGCCGCCCACATGGCCGGAGTTGGCGCGGTAAACCATCTCGAGGATCTCGCGTCTCACTTCAAAGGCCTTGTTTCTTAGAAATTGGATTGTCTTTTCGTCGAGCATGAATCACCAGTTGTCCTTGTCGCGTGCCTTCAGCTGCGTGGCACTGGCGTCACGATGACATCGCCAAACGTGACGTCGATGTGGTGAGCGATCAGGGCCGCGCCGCCGGTGCGCAAAGCGGTCCGGCTCGTCTGCACTTGCTGCCAGTCCCAGTTTTCAGGTTCCCTTTCAGACTCTGGCCACAACTTGAAGCTGTAACGTGTCACCCCTTCGCTGTCAGTTCCTGGCAACGTTTCACAGGCAAATCGCACGCCGTAGCAGACTCCCTGCGAGAAGGCCGGAAACTCGCTCAGGTCAATCGTCAGATCGCTATCGCCTGGAAAGAACTGCTTTCTCGGTTTTGGCGCGAAGGGCGATGGCCAACGGAGCCAGCCTATGGCGCCGAACGGCTGATAGCCCCACTTGGGCTGCCAGGATGGAAAGAATCGTGGTCCTCCAGAGATGTGACCAGCGAATCGCAGGATGACTCCCACCCCGTTGCCCCCGCTCATCTGCTTCACTTCGTGGACAGTGATCGATGTACGGACTTCGTAGTCCTTCCAGGAACGCTCGCCAACGAGGAAGACGCGGTCGTAGCCTACTTGCCGCGTCCGCAGCCCGTTCTTCTCCAGCGACCATTTTCCATCGACGTATTGGCCCACCTTCTGCGGGTCATCGATCTTCGACCATTCCACCTTGAACGGTAGTAAGCTGCTGCCCGGCCTGAGATGAACAGTCACTTGCTTGCTGGCTGTCCTGCCATCCCAGAGCTTCGCAGTGACAACAATCGTGTTCGCCCCCGGTTTCAAAAGTCCGATGGGGATGTCCGCGTTGAAGTCGCCTTCCTCGACAAGCCTCCGGTAGGCGCGAAACGCCAGAGGTGTCGGCGCGCGCGCGATCCAGTCCGTGCCATTGACAGAGTAAAGGAGGCTGTCGATCTCGCGCCACGGCTCGACGTGACCGATGAGGTTGAAGTCTTCCTGAAGATCGCCGCACTGGCCGACGGACTGAGTGTCGCCGTACCAAATCTCGATCAAGGGCTGGCCTGCGGTCCGCACCAGAGGTCGGAAGGCAGCTACTGATGCCAGGCAAGCTTGACGTCGAGTGACTTTCATTGGCGTCTCGCTCTTTTTGGAAGTTAAGTGGGGCACTGGATCTCGAAATGCCTTAGAAGACTGTCGGACTCAAGTCCGACCGCTGGAGTTTGGGACGTTTTTTGGAGTGACCGCGTGAAACACACCCTTCGTGTCGAGTCAGTACGTTCCACCAGCGAAAAGCTTGTTTGGTTGCGGCTCTACTGCGGGCACAACAACCGAAAAGCCTTTCGAAAGACCAGAAAAATGTCCGAACACCACAGTGCCGCTGTCTGCTGTGCCGACAGCGACCGCAGAAGCCTGCATCTGCTCGTTTCTGATTCAGGGCGCATCCGCCCGCGCGCACGACTCTAGCTTCCACGACCATACAGTGCTTGGTTCAAGGCATTTCTTCGATGGTGACCTCCTTATACCAGGCTTCACTCGGCGGGCCGCCGTGGATCTGCAGGCAAATGATGCCGTTTTGTTCAATCGAATCGTCAGGCTCGGTGTAGTCAGCGGTTTGAACGCCGTTGATAAAGAGCTGAACTCGCTTCCCTTCGCAGCGAATCATGTATTCATTCCAATCGTCGCGTTTCAAAACCTTATTCACGGCTGCCAGATCAGACTTTGCCAGCACCTTCTTCCGTCGCGATTCATCGTAAAGACATCCCCACCACTCAGGATCTCCCATGTCAGCTTGATACCCAATCACTTCGTGGTGATCGGGAATCCTTTTCGATCGGAACTGGACGCCAGCATTTGCGCCTGCTCCGAGCAATTTGAATTTCAGCCGCAGAACAAAGTTTTTGTAACTCCTGCGCGTGCACAGGAACTCGTTCCGCGGGACTTTTGCCGATAACGACCCTGCCACGACGGCGCCATCCTGGATCCGGAAGGTTTTCTGAACGTCTCCTTCCCAACTCTGAAAACTCTTGCCATCAAACAGCGAGTTGCCTTTGGCCTTGTCTGTACCCAGTGAAAAGCCAGTAGCAAGAATAGAGACAAAAGTGAGTCCGGCACAGATCGGCCAAGTAGAGTTGAGATGGGTCATCACTTTCCTCCGTTGAGGCCCGGAGCGGGCATCGGCTGGTCTTGGCGCCGGGTCGAAAATTGTTCGGAGGGGGTAAGGAGATTCCAATGGAGTGTATCAGCACCCGAAACCCAGCGCTGGATGAGGGTTTGGAGCCCCGCGAAATCAATCAGCCGTCTGCTTGCCCACTCAACCCTCCCGCATTGGCGAGGGGAACCGAGATCGATCGAATTTCTCAGAGTCGAAGGGTTTCGTCACTATATTCTGCGATACTCAATAGACAACGGACGACAGCCAACATGACAATTGATCTACCCTACGTTTCAATTTTTCCCAAATCAGAATTCCACTTTACCTTCCTCCCCATCTTGAGAGACAGGTTGCCGATGTGAGAGGTGCGAGCAGCTTCGTGGGCCACACGAATATTCGCCGTGGGTGTCTTCCGGCTGCGAACGCAGTCCAGAAAATTCTGCAGATGCGATTGTGTCCCGTCAGACTGTGAACGAATAAGAATTTCGGGCTCGGGCGCCTGCGTTCCCGCGATGTTGCGGCTCTCTTCTGCGTAGAAGGCAAGGTGCTGGCGGTCCACTTTCAAGGTTCCCTTCGTCCCGCGCAATTCGAAGCCGCCGTCGTCAATCCGGCTCACCATCGTGCCAGTGTAAACCACCGTGTAATCCTTAGGGTACTCCAGCACACAATTGATAGTATCCGGACACTCCCAAGTTGAAGCATAAACCTGTCCCGACGTGAGCACCGTCCTGGGTGTTGGGGTCCCCATGTACCACTGGATCACATCAATCCAGTGAGTCATGAGATCTGTCAACGCACCGCCGCCGAAGTCCCAATACCAACGCCAGAGAAAATAGCGCTCGGGCTTCACAGGCTGATCTGCCGCTGATCCCAACCATGCCTTCCAGTCCAGCTTCGCCGCATCGAGCTGCAACAAACGCTTCCGGGTAGCATAGTTCTGGTACCAGAATGCCTGTCCGAACGTAATCTGGCCCAGCTTTCCCGAGTCCACGATCTGTTTGCCAAGAATGAAGTGTTCCCAACTCCGCTGTTGCGTTCCTGTCTGAACCACCCGGCCGGAAGATTCCACAGCGCGCACCAGTTCTTCGCCTTCTTCAATGGAATGCGAGACAGGCTTTTCCACAAAGACGTCTTTGCCGGCCTGGACGGCATCGACGGTCATCTGTTTGTGCCAGTGATCCGGGCTCCCGATGACGACCGCATCGATGTCCTTGCTTTCGAGCAGTTCACGATAGTCGCGGTAGCGTCTGGCGCTGGCGCCAATGAGCGCCCCCGCTTCGTCGATGCGTGGCTCATACACATCGCACACGGCTACCTGCTCGCTGCCAGGAAGGTTCTTGAGCAGGCCCATCAAGTAACGTGTCCGTCCACCGGTTCCAATAGCGCCAATCCTGACGCGGTCGTTCGCTCCCAGGATCTTCATCGAAGAAAGTGCAGAGCTGGCTGCGAAGCCAGCGGCACCGGCCGTCGAGCCTCTGAGAAACCCGCGACGTGTCAGGGATCTAGTCATGAGCATGAGAGAATCCTTTCGGCTCGATGGGCTGGAATTCACCTAGCGAGCGGAATCGCTTCAAGGTTGCCAAAGGTCACATCGCTGTTGTGGGCCACTAGGAGTAGTGACCCGGAGGAAAAATCTTCGCCTCCTTCGATCGATTCCACGGCCCAGGCTTTGGGTTCGACTCCTCCACTCGCCCAGATCTTGGTGCGATAGCGGCTGTGCCGATCCGGCAGGGATTCGACTCGTGCTTTCATCCAGTAAGTTTTGCCTAGGGTGATGGCCGTTCGCTCGGTCGAGTAAACAACCCGCGAATTCTTTCCGCCCTCGGCGATAATGCGCCAATGGCAGCCTGTCAGGTCGGGGAACAGTTGGAACTCCGTGGCCGCGCCCAGTGGATACCACTGCACATGAGGCTGTTTTCCATCATCCGTGTGTCCTCGCCAGCGCAGCGAGATTCCTGCGTGGGTTACGCCATAGTGTGGCGGCCCCTTGGATGGCCCGGTGAAACCATGAAAGGTTACCTGGACCGTTACCTCGTAATCGGTCCAAGTCAGATCGCCAATAGCCAAGACCCGATCATAATAAGGCTCGACCGTACGTGCCCCTTTCGCTTCCAGTCTCCATCGGCCGTCCACGATCTGAGCCATGCTTGGGATGGAGGCGGCTGTGCTCCAGTCGATGCGGTAAGGCAAGGGCCAGACCTGCCCTTTCTTGTAATGGACAGTCACTTCACAAGTCGCCTGGTTCTGCTTGGCATCCTGGGCAGAGAGAATAGCGAGGGTGGCCCCATCTTTCAGCTCTGCAATGTCAATCTCAAGATTGAAGTCCCCCGCAGAAGCCAGGCGATGTTGCACTTGAAAGCCCGGAGCGCAAGCGACGGGTATCGTCGAGTCCCTCGCTGGCGTTTCGGGCTTTCAGTATGTCCAATCTTCCGTCGAGTCCCTCGCTGGCGCTTCGGGCTTTCAATACGCCAGTGGTTGGCTGAAGGCTTTGATCCTGACTTTGACGGAACCCTGCCCGGCTCAAAACCGAACCCTGAGATTGATTTCCACCTGCCGGGGGTCAAAGGTGGCCAGACCGTGCGTGCCGTAGCTCGAAGCGCCAGAAACAGCGCCCAGAGGCGTCTTGGTAGCAGGATCGGCCTGGGTAACTACCCCGCCGAGGAAATTGTCGTAGCTTCTGAATTGGGTATGGTTGAAAAAGTTGAAGACATCAGCAGCGAACTCGACAACGAACCTTTCGGTGGCCTGGAAGCTACGGGCAATGCTCAGATTCACGTTATTTCTGCGCGGGTTGCGCAGGCCCCCATAGGTCAGTCCAGCAGTCCCATACCAGTAGCGATCCTCAATAAACGAACCCGGAGCACCGGGGTTGGAAATGACTCTGCCACGAAAGGCATCCGGGTTGTACTTCAAGAAGCTGTTGGCATTGGGAGTGATATTGCGGCCAGAAGGCAAGGTTATGGTAGTCTTGCCGTCATACCAGCCTTGCAACTGCTCAGGCAGCTCCCGGGGCGCTCCTGGAACTACATCCGGCGTAATGTTCAGCGAGCCATTGGCTCCTCCGCCGACGACCAGCGGCAAGCCGCTTTGAAAGACGCCCACACTGCCGAGCCGCCAGCCGCTGGCGATGTGCCGAAGCACTCGGTTCTCCACCGCAAAGCGTTTGCCAGCGCCGAAGGGCAGCTCGTAAACCACCGAGTAGACCAATCGATGCGGGACATCGGTGGTGGAGAGTTTCCGGTTGTTCCTGAGATTCACCACATCCCGAACGAAATTATATTCGGAGCCTGAGACATCATTATGACCGTTGGAGTGCGCCTCCGTGGCGGTGAAATCTAAGGACTTGGACCAGGTGTAATGCGCGTTGAATTGTAATCCCGCGGCGAAACGGCGATTGACCTGTAGGATCATGGAATGATAGTCGGAAAAGCCCGGTGTAACCTGCAACGGGTTACTAAAGAAGAGCGGATAGCGAGAATCGCGCATCTGGCGGGGAATAACGGCCTGCCCCAAAGCCCCCTGGAAAGGGAGGGTTCCCCCAGGATTGAAAGGATTCGGAACCAGACTGTTCGCGGGATCCTCGCCAGTCTGCACGTAGCCTTTGCCGGCCACATCACTGTTGGCGCCAGAGCAGTTGGCGCCATTGCGATAGCACTCCAGAGTGGCCGCTGGCAGGGCCCCCAAAGCTTGGAACGGGAATCGGCCGATAGGCAAGTTGTTGCCCTTCGAGGCTGAGTATCCAGCCGAGACCAGCCAGGTCGAGCCCAGACTCTTCTCGATAAAGACGTTCCACTGCTGCATCCTCCCATTGAGGAAATTATGCCGGTCAAAGACATAGGGGATGGTTCCGTAAAGTTGGGGCGCGCTGGGATTAAAACCTATAGCGGGCTTTCTGCCGGTGACGACAGCATCATGGAAGGTACCGATCGGGACTCCGTTGGGACTGGTCCCGTAAGGAAGCTGGTTGGTGTCAACGACAAAAGGACTCGTCCCGTAGGTATAAGGCCCGTCATAATAGCCAGTGTTGGTTGGAAGGTAGGTTATGCCATAGGCTCCGCGCACCACCCAAGTGTCGCCGAGTCGATAGGCAGCGCCTAAGCGAGGTCCAAAATCCTTGTAATGCGTATCCCACAGATTACGGCTGTAGCCCTCTTTCCCGGGGAAAGCCCAAGCCCCAGGCGAGTTAAAGGGATTGGTTGCGTCACGGTCAAAGGAGGTCATGCGATCGAAGCGCTCGGTGGGACCGGGTTGCAGGTCCCACCGCAGCCCAAGGTTTAAGGTCAGACGAGGAGTGGCGCGCCAGTCATTCTGCGTGTAGATGCCAAAGTATTTCTGGGCGAAAGCCGGCGTGACCGTAAAGTCCCCGCCCAAGGCCCAACTGCCTGCCCCGAGCAGCGCGGCGGCTTCGTCGAAGCCCGAGGTGGCCGCTGTTGGGTTCTGCACTCCCGCGCCCGTGGCGGTGATGAATTGGGAGGTGTATGACCCTCCGCAAGTGCCACACCAACCCGGAGCGTCCAGCCTCAAGGCTCCCTGTTGCAAATCTTGATAGTTAGAGAGGTAGACGCGGTACTCGGCCCCAGCCTTCAAGGTCCACTTGCTCAGCGTCTTACTTAGACTGCCGACTGCATTGTGATTGGTTGTTCGACCGTGCTTGTGTTGGTAGTGCTGCACACCGAGAGCGCTCCAGCGCGAGACGTTCGCGGTGTCAGTGGCAGCGCCCGGCCGCGGGATTAAGCTCTGGATTTCTTTGGGAACGCCAAACTGGTCATAGTTAAAATCTGGAAAGATGTTGCTGTCTGACCGGCTGTTGGCCCGCGTAATACCGTAACGAATATCGACTAGCAGCGTCGGACTGAAAACAATCGTGTCGCCAATCGAGGCATAAGGGTTCTTGTCCGAGACGATCGGCGCAGCGGCGGCAGCCCAACCGAGCCGGTCGATATTGAAAAAGGGACTATCGTCTCCCCAGATCGAAGGGGTGGTAATACTACCTTTCTGAATACCGAAAGCGCTGTAAAGGGAATGTTTTCGGCTGAGACGGTAATCCACTCGGGAATTAATATTGTTCCGGCTGAATGTTTGAATGACACGCCGAAAGTAATTGTTGTTGTTATAAACATCGTCGGGTGTACGGTTAGAAGCCGGATAGAAGCTTAGTAGTTTCAAAGCAAAAGGATCAGCGCCACGGGGACCATTGCGGACGTCGGCGTTGGGAATCTCGGCCCGCTCGTAGAGATTCGGGCCGATCTGCCTGACATTGAACGGATCAAAAAGCCGGATGGGCGTAGGTACCCCGTTCACGTTAACCAGAGTCTTGCTGAAATCCCCCAGTTTTTCTGCCGCCGTGGGGACAGTGGCAAAGCCGTTGAGTCCGACCGTATGCCGGAGACCCTCGTAGCTCACAAAGAAAAAGGCCTTATCCTTGACGATGGGCCCGCCTCCAGTGGCGCCAAAAGAGTTCACTTTGAAGGGCGGGCGGGAGGCTTTGAGGGCGTTGTTGGCGAAGGTGTTGGCATTGAGGGCCTCGTTTCTGACGCGATCGAATACCGAGCCGTGAAACTCATTGGTGCCACCCTTGGTGATAATCGAGATGGCTCCCATACCTCTTCCATATTCAGCCGAAAGGTTGTTGGTGATCGTCCGGACCTCTTGAATTCCGTCCGGGTTGGGGATCACGGCCGTCTCGTTGACGACGGTCCCCTGGACGCTAACGCCGTCAAGGTAAATGCCATTGGTAAAGGTCTGGCCGCCGTTGATCGAAATGGCCGAGAAGGCGCCCCGCCCTGCAGTGCCGATGCCGAAGGAGGCGGAGCTGGTGGTGTCGTTCATCTGATTCCGTCCCACGACTCCAGGCTGGAGTGTGGCAAAGTAAAAAGGATTGTGGGTAATATTGGGCACCGCCTTGATGACGCGTTCGTCCAGAGCACTTTGCACGCTGGTCGTCTCGGTCTGAAGCTGAGCCACATTGGCATTGACTTCGATGCGCTCACTAATCTCGCCAGGTTGAAGCTTGAAATCCACCCGCAAGGTTTGGTTTGCCTCCAGGATATTACCCAGCGACACCGCGTTGCGGAATCCACTAAATTCCACCGAAAGCCGATAGGTTCCGGGCGGAAGATAGGGGACAACGTACTCGCCCTGATCGTTGCTGGCTGCTTCCAAAGAGATTCCCGTATTTTGATTGAGCACGGTGACTTTTGCGGCGACAACGACCGCCCCGCTGCTGTCACGGACCGTCCCCACCAGGGTGCCGGTAATGACTTGGCCCCAAATCAGCCCGGGCAAAGCCACAGCCAGTGCCGAAAGCAGAAGGATTCTTTTTGCATTCACTCTGGAAAAAGCAGTATAGGTGTTCATTCTTGTCCTCCAAGACGAAATAGAGAGTTCCTACGGTTCTTTCTCTTGTTTCTGAGAGAGTAGGCCTGGACTGGCGGAGAATTCTCGAGCGATCTCTTCTTCCAGACCCTGAAACACGCTCCTTAAGCGGGAGACACCGGCTAACTAGTCAAGGGCTGCGCCGCCCTTGATATCCCCGGCAGATCGCCCACTGAGAGCCCGAAGCGCCAGCGAGGGTCAGTCACGATTCACCTCACTGGTCATCACCCTCGCTCGCGCTTCGGGCTTTCCCATCTACCCCAATCGCGGTCCAGGGCAAATTACGAAGACGATTTCTCAATTCTTGCGTTCGGGTTTCCAGTAGTCTCGGGCCGCCATCGATGTCCATCAGGAGGATATCCAAATCGCCGTCATTACTGTAATTGCCCCCAAGCGGCGTCGCGATAAGAGTCCGGGACGGGCCGCTCTCCAGAGGATGTCTGCGCTCCAGGCTGGTGCGCCCTGGCTTTAGAAGGCATACCGCAAGCCGATCTGACCGACGCGGGAGCCGGAAACACTGCTTACCTGGCCGAAACGGGGATCCAGCACATTGGTGATGATCCCGGAAACGATGTGCCGGTTGAAGACGTTGAGCAACTCGCCCGTGATCGTAATTTCATGCCCTTCCCTGACTTTCAGCACCTTTCGAATCCCAAGATCCTCAGCCACAGTCCAGGGGTCGCGGATATTGGAGGTGAATCCGGCATTCCCCAACGTGAAGGCGCGATGATCCGAAAACACTCCCGCTCGCACATAGCGGTGATCTGAGTAGTTGCCCCGCGTAATGGCTGCGAAGTTCAGCCTATCGCGGTCAAATCCAGCCAGCAGAGAAGCGCCATCGGGATTGGAAAGATCGGGACGGCCAGCCCGTCCATTCCAGCCCGGGATGCCGCTTCCCGTGAAGCGCAACGGGGTCCCGCTGGCATAGTTCCCGATGAAGTTGACGTTCCACCCGCCCACGAGGGCGTTCAAAACACTGTTCATGTTGCTGAAGAGCTTTCTCCCGCGACCGATCGGGAGGTCATAGAGGATCGCCATCTTGATCGTGTGAGTCTGATCGTTGTCGGCGATGCCCTTCTCTAAACTCAGATTGTAATAGTCCAGCGGACGGCCTGGGTTGCGGTTCCCCCTCAGCGCGGCTTCCATATTCTGAATTGTCTTGGACAGATTGTAGTTCGCATAGATATTGAGCCCGCTCGAAGAACGCTTGTTCACGATGACCTGCATCGAATGGTAAGTTGAGTGGCCAATCGGGGCGTTGTAGGTGGCGAGTCCGATGCCATTTCTCGCCAAGTGGGGAAACGGCACCAGCGCTTGCCAGAGTTGACCGCCGGCAAAAGCCGGATAGGGCAATCGGGAAAGTCCGAATCGTTGGGCATCGGCATCCGTATTGAGGATGGAAACCAGGCTGCTTCCCAGGCTCAGATGCTTGGGATCGAGCTGGTTCTTTTGTGCGATGTCGTTCGCCACCCAGATTCCGGAAGACTTGTTGCCAACGTAACCGACGTCGATGGTCATGGTGGATGTAATCTCGCGCTGGATGTTCAAATTCCACTGTTGCGTGTAGGGGACCTTAGCAGCGCCCGGGTCCCAATGCGTGACCCCACCGTCTCTCCACGAGGCAGGATCCAGCACGGGCGCAATGAAGTTACCCGGATATCCATTGTCCCAATGGAACAAAGAAGTATAGTTCAGCGAATTGTTCAAGTTGTTCGTGCCGATAAATCCGCGGTGGAACGGCGCTGCCTCGAATCCGTTGATCATCCCGGGGCTATAGAAGATACCGTAGGCCGAGCGGATGGAAGTTTTCCCGTCAGGCGAGTAGGCAAATCCAAACCGCGGGCCGAAGTTCTTTTTTTCGCTCGCAACAAAAGTGCGGCTGCCGGTTCGCCCGGGCCCTTCGCCGGCAAAGACCACAGCTCCTTTCATGCCAGTGAGAGGGTCTGTCAGGTTCAGATCGAAGTTCGATGTCCGGTCGGCCACTTCCACCTGTGGCGGCTGAAATTCGTAGCGGAGTCCAATATTTAGTGTGAGTTTAGGCGAGATCTTGAAGTCATCCTGGACAAACCCACTGTAATAGTAGGTTCGTCCGCCGAAGACCAGCGGCACTGCGACACTGGCGTTGTTGACCCCGCCGAGCAGAAACGACGCAAACGAATGGCCGATGAAGTTGACGCCGGGAATCCCAGTCTGTTCCGAAGTGAAATTGAAGGTCCCGGCAGTATTATCACGCAGCCGGTTGTTTACTTGGTTCCCGCGAAAGTCGACACCAAATTTCAAGTTGTGTTTCCCCTTCGACCAACTCACGGTGTCGCCGATTCCCCAGGAGTTAAAGGCTTGAAAATTATTCCTGGGAAAGCCGATGTCATTAAAGGAGACTCCAGCGGGACCGCTTCCCCAGTTGATTCTGGGGCACGGTCCATCTTGCAACACGCCTTTGATCCCCAGAAGAGCGCCGCAACCCCCATGAACCGAAAGGGTCGGATTTACCATTCGATTGAAGGAGATGATGAAGTGATTCAAAACAGTGGGTGAGAGCGTGAAGTCGTGGGCAATTCTAGCTAACCAGGAATTGATGGTCTGGCGCCACGCTTCGGACAGCGGCCCTCCTCCCTCTTCTCTCTGGTCCCACACTCCACCGGTCGCGCTGCCGCTAGTCAGGAAGCGCGGACGGATGTTGCGAGCCAGGCTGCCGCTGATCCTTTGACGCTGGGAAAGGTTGTGATCGATCTTAAACGACCATTGCTTCTGATCCAAGGCCGGATCGCTTGTAATCGGCGACAGATTGTTTGCCACCAGGGCGCTGCTGATCGGCGCGTAATGCTGCTTGGCGATCGAGCTGATTCTCCTGGAAACCTGGCTGATACGCTCGGAAGGAATGATGTTGCCGGGAAATGGATCGGCCACGAATTGGCCGTTCACCTGCCGCAACGTCAGCGGATCATAGATGGCCCCACGAAAGATGGGACGGCCCAATGCGTCGACCCCGTTCTGTGTGGTGGTCAGCAGCCGGCTGAGGTTTCCATCGTACATCTCCAATTGCGGCACGCTGCGGTTGGGCGCGCCATAAGCGAGCGCCCTTTGACGAAATCGCTCCAGGGCAAAAAAGAAGAACGACTTGTCTTTGCCGTTGTAAATCTTCGGAATGTAGATGGGCGCGCCAAAGCTTCCCCCGAAATTGTGTTTCCGCTCTAGGGCACGCGGGCGGCCCGAGGCGTTGTTGGCGAAACTGTTGGCGTTCAAGGCCTCATTCCGCAACTGTCCGAACAAACTGCCGTGAGGCGCATTCTGCCCTGAACGCATCACGAAATTAAAGACACCGCCGCCGGTTCTCCCATACTCCGCCGAAAGACCGCTGGTCTGGATCTTGAACTCTTCCAGGGCTTCGATGGAAACGCTGGTCTCGCCGAAATGCCCCGAAAAGGAACTTGTCACTGACGCACCGTCCAGCAATACCTCCTTCGAGAAAGTGGGAGATCCATTGATGCGCGAGGTCCAGGTGTCACCCTCCACTCCCGGAGTCAACCGGTAGGCAAAGTATTCGGGCGATCGACCACTGAAATCGCCAAAGGAGAGCGGCAAATCAAAAAGGTAGTCTCTCGCCACCGTGGTTCCAACCTCAGGCGTCTCAGTTTGCAACAGGGGCGCATCCGCCACAACGTTAACCACTTCTTTCTCTGAGCCCACTTCCAACTGGGCATCCAGGCGGAGCACCTGCGAGATCTGAAGCGTAATGTTCTCGCGTTGCTGGACTTTGAAGCCAGGCGCTTCGAACTTGATCGAATAGGTGCCGATGGGAAGATTGGGCAAGTGGTACTGGCCCACATCGTTGGTCTGGGTTGGATAGATAGTATTGGTGCTGGTCATGGTGATCACGACACTGGCGTTGGGGATGGCCGCGCCACTCGCATCCAGCACCAAACCGGTGATGGTGCCCCGATCCAGTTGGGCGTAAGCCGGGAGGCCTGCCAACAGGATGATGAGAAGTCCAGCAAGAACCTTGTTGCTCATGGCAAACTCTCCTTATGGGTTCGACAGGGTTAGAGGAAATCGGAAAAACTACACGCCAGACACTGGGCTGCAACTTGAATGGGCCTCAACCTGTTCCAAGGATTTGTGATTTGCAATATGAGTGGATAGAATGTGTCTTGTCCAATATATGTTTCGTTATAAAGTAAGAGGAAATAACACTTAGTCTCGGGAGCCAAGTCACTATGGAAATCCGGCACCTGCGCTATTTCGCCGCAGTAGCAGAGCACCTGCACTTCGGCCGAGCCGCCCGCCAGCTGAGCATTTCCCAGCCACCGCTGAGCCAGCAGATCCGCCAGTTGGAGGAGGAAGTGGGCGTGCAGCTCTTCTGGAGGAACAAGCGCCGCGTGGAGTTGACCGAAGCCGGATCGGTGTT
>JAKEER010000062.1 GCA_022616615.1 Acidobacteriota bacterium | reverse complement strand
TCACGGTCGGGCTACTGACAGCGCCGGTGCCAGTCAGTAGCCCGCGCGTCAGCAAGGGCTCCGGCCCGCTGCGGGCTGCCCGCCACTCTTAATTGCACCCCCTTTAAGGAGCGTTCCCCAGGCGTAAGAAGAAACAGAAAAAGCAGCCGTCGGCCCGGCCGGCTCAACAAACCGGCCACGGGCTCTCCCTCCAATTTGGAAGCGGCAAAGACGTAAATGAGGCTCATAGGGTTTCCTTCAACCGACGGAAGCTGGATTCGCTGTGACCTCGGGAGCGTGAAGTATAGCAGCGCCACCAGTAGGAGCACCGGCAAAGAGAAAGTTCAGATTGTCTCGACTCGGTGGCAGACAGAAAGGGTTGATGCTGAAGCTTTGGGTTTCGAAACTCACTTGCAGGTAAGACCCGCCGAACATCTCTGTCAGACTTCGATAGGAACCTCCCATCTCGAAGATAAAGGTGTAGGGAGCGTACTTCTGCAGGAAGGTGATCAGGAAATTCAGGAGGAACGACTTTCCGCTGCCGGATTTCGCGGACAAGATTCTTGACAATTCCCCGCACGGCTTTATAATTCCGCCTTACAATTGAATATGGAGTTCTTATCCAGAGTGGTTGAGGGACAGGCCCTTTGAAACCACGGCAACCCCCAAGAGGGAAGGTGCCAACTCCGACAGAGAAGGTTTCTGGAAGATAAGAATGAGACGCTGTTGAACTCCCTCTTCTTATCGAAGAGGTTTTTTTTGGCTTTTTAACATTCGGGCGGCTCGCTCCTGCATTGTCCAAGCGGCCTGCGCTGTTGAGGTGATTTCGATGACGTCCTATGTCATAGGCTTGCAGTGCCGGGAGTGTGGGAGGCCTTATCCTAGAGCGCCCCTCTCGGTTTGTGAATACTGCTTTGGTCCGCTGGAAGTCCATTACGATTACGCCGCGGTTAAAACCGAGCTCAGCCGAGCGGTGATTGAGAAGCGCCTGCCAAACATGTGGCGCTACCGGGAGTTGCTGCCTGTCGACGGAGAAGCCAGTGTCGGGCGCCAGGTTGGCTTTACTCCCCTCGTAAGAGCCAAAAATCTCGGAAGGCGGCTGGGCATTCGCGAACTTTACGTCAAGAATGATAGCGTCTGCTTTCCAACGTTGTCCTTCAAAGATCGCGTGGTGTCCGTTGCGCTTTCTAAAGCCCTGGAGTTTGACTTCGACACTGTGGGCTGCGCATCCACCGGAAATCTGGCGAATTCCGTGGCCGCTAACGCGGCCAGCGTAGGGTTGCGGAGTTATATATTCATCCCCGCCAATCTCGAAATGGGAAAGGTCTTGGGGACGTTGATTTATAAAACCAACGTCATCGGGGTGGACGGTAACTACGATGATGTAAACCGTCTTTGCAGCGAAATCGCAGGGAAGTATCAGTGGGGCTTTGTCAACATCAACCTGCGGCCGTTTTACGCCGAGGGATCCAAGAGCTTTGGTTACGAAATCGCCGAGCAGCTGAACTGGCGTGTTCCAGACTGCGTGGTAGTCCCGATGGCCGGTGGATCATTGATCACGAAGATCCGGAAGGCCTTCACCGAGTTCGAGAAGCTCGGACTTGTGCCGGACAATCGCTGCCGGATCTTTGGCGCGCAGGCTACTGGGTGCTCGCCGATCACCTCAGCGGTCAAGGCAGGACGGGACTTCATCAGGCCAGTGAAGCCTCAAACCATTGCCAAGTCGATCGCTATTGGAAATCCTGCGGATGGTTTCTACGCCATCAAGACGATGAATGAGACCGGGGGCTGGGGGGAGGATGTTCCGGATGCTGAGGTGGTCGAGGGCATCCGAATGCTTGCCGAGGACGAGGGCATCTTTACCGAAACGGCAGGCGGCGTTACGGTGGCAGTCACTCGCAAGCTGGTGGAGCAGGGCAGGATTAAGCCTGACGAGGTGACCGTGATTGCGATTACCGGAAACGGCCTCAAAACCCAGGAAGCCGTTCAGGAGCACTTGACGCGCCCGGAAGTCATCAGTGCAAAACTGAGCGAGTTCGAGAATAGAGCGTTCAATGCTGTCGCTGCGCGGTAGTGGTTGCTGAACAGGCTTGAACCGGAGAGCCGGAGAACCGGAGTGCATTAACCCGGTTGCTCCGGGTTCTCCGCCACTCCGGTTCGCCGGTTCCCATGACTGGCCACCTCTTTTGGGAATTCATGTCACAGGCATTAGACAGATACTCCCGCCAGATGCTCCTTCCGGAGATCGGCGAAGATGGACAGCGGCGTTTGACCGAAAGCCTGGTGGTGATTCTCGGCTGCGGCGCTTTGGGCACCGTTCAGGCGGAGGCGCTGTGCCGTTCGGGTGTGGGCAGGCTTCGCATCGTCGACCGCGATTTCGTGGAACAGAGCAACCTGCAGCGGCAGACGCTTTTTACGGAAGAGGATGCTCGCAACGCTTTGCCCAAGGCAGTCGCGGCGCAGCGGCGCCTCAGTCAGATCAACTCACAGGTAAGAGTTGAAGCTTCTGTGGCCGATGTCAACGCTAGAAACATCGAGAGCCGCCTCGAAGGTGCTCACTGTATTCTGGACGCTACCGACAATTTTGAGACCCGGTTCCTGATAAACGACGTTGCCATCAAACAGGGAATTCCCTGGGTCTATGGCGCTGCCGTCGGTAGCTATGGCGTGTCGATGACGGTGTTGCCGCAACAAACTCCATGTCTGCGCTGCGTCCTCGAGAGAATACCCGCTCCGGGAACTTCGCCGACCTGTGATACCAACGGTGTGCTGAGCTCTATCGTGAACCTCATTGCTTCCGTGCAAGTTGCGGAGGCCTTGAAAATCCTGACGGGGAATCTTCATCGAATCAACCGCCGGATGCTCTGTTTTGACGTGTGGGAGAATTCTTACCGACAGCTTGAGGTTGCCAGTGTCAGAGCTCAAGGAAAGTGCCCCTGCTGCAACTTACGCCGGTTCGAGTTCTTGGATGGCCGCGAGAGCTCGGTGGCAACCACACTGTGCGGCCGCGACTCCGTCCAGATCAGCGTTCGGGAGGGAAGCGGCCTCAATCTCAAGGAGCTGGCACAACGGCTGAAAGCTGTTGGCAGGGTGCAGATTAATGAATTTCTTCTCCGCCTCAGCGTTGACCAGTTTGAGATCGCCGTCTTCCCCGATGGTCGTGGGATCGTTACGGGCACCAAGGATGCGCAGGTGGCCCGTTCAGTCTATGCGAAGTATGTTGGTGTCTGACGGTTTTTGAGGATTGAGGATGGAGGATTGAAGATTGAGGATAGAGAATCGAAGATTGAGGGTGGCGGATTAGATTGAGGCCGCCACGGTTTGTGCAATCTTCGATCCTCAATCCTCAATCAGTTAACCTATGAAACAGAAATGGAAAGTCGGAATCCTGGCCGCCACCGGAACGGTTGGGCAGCGCTTTGTACAATTGCTGGAGAATCATCCTTGGTTCGAAGTTGCCGAACTTGCGGCCTCTGACCGTTCGGCCGGGAAGCCGTATCTGCAGGCCTGCCAGTGGAAGATATCGGGCCATGTTCCGGAGTATGTCCGGAACATGAAGGTCAAGGATTGCGCGCCTAACCTGGAATGTGATTTGGTGTTTTCGGGCCTGCCGTCATCCATGGCCGGCGAAGTGGAAACCACGTTCGCCAAGGCTGGATACGCGGTCTTGAGCAACTCCAAAAATCATCGCATGGACGAGGATGTTCCGCTTCTCGTGCCGGAAATCAATCCCGAACATCTGGCATTGCTTGAAATCCAGCAGAAGAATCAGAATTACCAGAGCGGCGGGTATATCATCACCAACCCCAATTGTTCCACGATGGCGTTGGTGCTGGCATTGGCACCGCTCGAAGCGGCTTTCGGAATCGAGAAGGTCAACGTGGTGACGATGCAAGCACTCTCTGGCGCCGGCTACCCGGGTGTCGCCAGCCTCGACATCATTGACAACGTCATTCCCTACATCGCTGATGAAGAAGAAAAGATTGAAACCGAACCTCGCAAGATTCTTGGAAAGCTCAAGGACGGCAAAGTTGTATTCGCCGATTTCAAGATCAGCGCCCAGTGCCATCGCGTGAATGTGCTGGATGGACACTTGGAGGCTGTGTCCATCGCTTTGAAGCGGCGGCCTTCCCAGGAACAATTTCTCGACGCTCTGAAAACTTACCGTTCTCTGCCCCAGCAACTGGAACTGCCCAGCGCACCGCGTTTCCCGGTCGTGCATGTCGAGGGAGCGGACCGGCCTCAGCCTCGTTTCGACCGCGAAATGGAAAACGGCATGGCCACCGTCGTGGGTCGCGTCCGTCCCTGCAGCCTGTTTGATTTTAAGCTGGACCTTTTGGGACACAACACCATCCGCGGCGCGGCAGGCGCAGCGATTTTGAATGCCGAGTTGCTGGTAACGCAACAACTCTTGAAGACCAGAAGCTATTGATACGAGGAGGCAGCATGTCCATTCAGGTGAGGATTCCTGTGCAACTCCGGGCGTTGACCAGCGGTCAAGAGGTTGTGACGGCAAGCGGGAACTCAGTGCTGGAATTAATTGAAGACATCGACCAGAGATTTCCTGGCGTGAAGGAGCGGATTTGTGAAGCCGACGGCAAGGTGCGGCGGTTCGTGAATATTTTCGTCAACGAAGAAGATATCCGGTTTCTGGAGAATCTCCAGACGCCAATTTCAGAGAAAGATGAAGTTTCCATTATTCCGGCCATTGCGGGCGG
>JAKEER010000061.1 GCA_022616615.1 Acidobacteriota bacterium | reverse complement strand
CCGACCGGCGCCAGCGCGTGTTGCACGCAATTGCCCGGATGAACGGTAGCCGCGGAATCCCCGAGACACTCGCGCAGAAGCGCTTGTTCTTCTCCGGGCTGCCGGCGATGGGCGGAGAAAACAAGCGTGAGATGGATTTGCTCACACTCAACGCCGCGGACCTGATGCCCGTGGAAATGCCCTGGCGCGGGACCCAGCACTCCCCGCTCCTTCTGTTCGAGACTCCGTACCGGCAATTGGTGCCGTTCTCCCCGTTCGACGCCAGCCTGGGCGACGCCAACATGCTGATCATGGCGAAGAGCGGTGGCGGAAAGACCTTCATGACCCAGTTGTTCCTCTTGATGATGGCGCGTGCGAATCCGCAGATTTCCATCATCGAGCGCGGCGATTCCTACCAACCGCTTGTGGAACTCATGGGTGGGCGCGTCATTGATGTAAACCTTGATGGGAATGAAACGCTCAACCCCTGGGATCTGCCGCCGGGGGAAACCACACCGAACAAAGAGAAGATTGCCTTCCTCAAGAACCTGACGCGCCACATGATCGGCGACAGCCCGGGGTCCGATAGCTCGCTTCTGGACAACCTGTTGAGTGACGCCATCGCCCGCACTTTCAAGCGCTGTGCGATTCGCTACTCGAATCCCATCCCTACCTTCAACGACCTACGCGAGGAGTTGGCGCAGTGGCGGGACGAAGAGCGGATGCAGCGCACCATCGATGAAGCCAAACTTGCAGCCATCAAGTTGCGCGCCTGGACCGGAGAAAAGGGCATCTACGCCAAGCTATTCGATGCGCACACCACGATGCGCCTGGACAGCAACTGGCTGTTCTTCAACGTCGAGGGACTGAGCTCCGACCTCAAACTTGAAACCGCGATGAGCATGCTGATCGCGAACGCCGTCGCGTCGCGGGCAGGCGGGAAAACAGGTCAGCCAAGCATCACGGTTCTCGACGAATGCTGGTTCTTGCTGGACTCGCCCACTCTCGCTCCCGAGGTTGTCCAGTTGTTCCGTACTGCGCGCAAGCGGAATTCGAGTGTTTGGGGCATCAGTCAGACAGTCGAAGACTTCGTTGGAACAGAGTTTCAGCCCCGGGAGCATGGCCCGGGCATCCTGAAGAACGCCAGCACAAAGATCATCGGCCAGCAGCCCGGGGACGTAAGCCCGCTTCTGAATCACCTGTTTTTGAATCCGGTCGCGTTGAACGAGGTAAAGCAGTTCAGCGCGCCTTCAAAGGGGCACAGCGCGGATGTGCTGTTGGTGCTGGGGGAGAAAGCGGAGACTACGCAGACGATTCGGATTGTGCCGACCTCGGTGGACTACTGGGTCTGTACCACCTTTCCGAGGGAAAGAAAGTACCGTGCCTGGTTCCTGAAAAAGTATGCGGACCAGCCGCTGCTCGCCCGCTATGAGGAGCTGGCGCGGAAATTCCCGCAGGGCCTGGCGGAGGTACCGCCACTGCCGGAAGAGCTTTCGGGTGCGGTCACGGGGCAGACGTAGCTATGAGATTTGAAACGTTCGGAGCATGTTCGGGAGGCAATTCGATGGACTTCACGGCAATGCTGTTGTTCTCGCTGTTCTCCATTCTCTTTTCCTGCTTCATGGTCATCGCCAGAACGCGACGACAGGTGCTCTCTCTCGCTCTGGCTGGAGTCCTGGTGGCTGTGCTCGTCGCTCCGCCTCCTGCACAAGCGCAGAGCTTGTGGGGTTCTATCAACTCGGTGTTGAACGTCATCAACGGCGCGATCAAGAACGCGCTGAACACGATCCAGAACATCCAAACGTCAATCCGTGACTTCTACCAGAAATTTACCTGGCCCATCACATTGATCAACCAGGCGAAGGCCCTGGTCACGCAGATGGTCAACCAGTACCGCGCCGCCATGCAGAACATCTTCGACACCGATTTGAGGAGCGCGACCCTGCCCAATCCGATGGCACTCGAAGACATCCTGCGTAATCGCCAGACGAATGACTTCGCAAATCTGGTGACAGCTTTCAGGAGCACGTACGGAAACCTCCCGGCTGCGACGGTCGCGAGCCCGCCAGATCGAATGATGATGGACATGGACGACGCTCTGGCACTGGGAACCTTGAAGATGCTCAAAGCAACCGATGCCGCTGCTGACCTGACGCTTCAAGCGGCGAATGACATCGAGAATGAGGCGAGCCAAGCGGCACCAGGATCGACTCCGTTCCTCACCGCCAGCGCGACCGTCGCCAGTATCCAGAGTCAGGCCCTCACCCAGAAGATGCTGGCGGCGGAACTGCGGCAGGAAGCCGCACGCCTGGCGCACGAGAACGCCCTGCGTAAACAAGGGGCAGCCCTGACAGATGACCTGAAAACTCAAATCCAGAACTTGCTTAAGAGGAACTAAGGGAGGACACAGATGCAGAAAATCTTGACAGCTTTCCGTAGCAGTTTCCGCTGGGCTTGGACCCACAAGCTCCGTGTGGCGGTCTTGGTCCTGGTATTGGCGCTTGCCGCCCCGCGTCCGGCAGAAAGCCAGTTTGTCAGTCCATGTTGCGCAATTCTCTCCACGGGCCTGACGACCATCTCCAACACGCTTCGCAACGTCGTCGGAGGGGCGCTAAACAATATCCAAACGATCCAGCAGGACATAAAGAATTTCGAGCAGAACGTTGTTTGGCCGCAGAACTTGATCAACCAAGCGCAAGCCCTCGTGGGAAAAATCCAGGGCATCTACAACCAGATTCGCAGCATTACGCAGATTCCGGTGAACAGCGCCACTTTGCCGGCAACACAGCAGCTCGAGCAAATCTTACTGTCGCGCGACCCGAGGCAAATCGCACAGACGGCGGCGCAATACACAGCCGTCTACGGGCCTGTCCCCAACGCCACCACGGCGCCGCCTGAAGTGCGCAACATGATTGACATGACGGATGCCGCCGCTCAAGCAGCCATGAAACGAGCGATTGAAATCGACGCACTGGCGGACCTGCAACTTCAGGCTGCGGAACAAATAAACCAGAGGATCCAGACCGCCGCCCCGGGAAGCGCGCCGATTATCGAAGCCCAGGCGGCCGCATGGCTGGTGCGTTCCAACGCTTACACCCAGGCAGCAACGGCTGACTTGATGCGGGTGCGCGCGATCCAGTTGGCAAACGACAGCGCGAACGTGAAGACCGGGGCCACCAACGCCACCAAGCTGCAGCAGCAGATCTACAACCTGCTGAAGAGGTAGAGAACGTGTTCTATTTCCAACAACTCTTCCAGACCGCGCTCAACGGGATTGACAGCACCAACATCATGCCCACGGTGCTGGGAATAGCGGGAGCCATCCTGTTACTGAGCTTTCTGTTCGCGGCCTACCAGGCGTTCACATCCGGCGGCGACGTCAGGCTGCTTGCCATTGCGGGAATCAAATACCTGATTCTTGGGCTCGTATTCGCCAGCTACAGCACGGTCTTTCGCGATGTCAACGGCATGTTTAACTCGGTCGCCGATTTCATCTACAACTCAACCGGCGTGGGTGATGTCTTCTCCAACTGGCTAAACCAGTTGGAGCAGTACTGGCAAGCAAACGGCAACGTATCGCTGTGGAATCTCGTGACGGGCTTGGTTTCCGGTGTCATCAGTTCGCTGCTGATCTTGAGCGCCTTCGTTATCTTCCCCATCTGCTATCTCATTTTTACCGTGTTCTACGCCATGTATGGATCTGTGCTCTACGTCACCGGACCGTTTGTTCTGGCGCTGCTGCCAATCAGCGGCCTCGGGCAACTTGCACGAACGTACCTCGTGAACATGATGGTCTTCCAGGCCTGGGGTCTCGTCTACGCGATCATTCAAGTGCTCATGTCAGCCGTAAATCTCGCAAGCATTAACGCCGTGCTGAGTGCAAACGGCGTCGTGAACAGCTTCGTCGGCTCGAGTCAAATGATTCTTCTGGCGATGACAGCCATCTTGTTCTCCGTTTCGATCGCATTGGTCCCGTTCATTGCCAGTCGAATTGTTCGTGGTGATGTGGGCAGCATGATGATGACCGTACTCACCGCGCTTACAACCACTGCCAGCACCGTAGCAGCAATGGCCGTCGGCGCGACACAGGGCGCGGCTGCTGCGGGGGCGGCTGGCGGCTCAGCATCGGGTGCATCGACGGCTCCAACCGTCGCATCACTTGGTCCGCCGTCGGCGCCATCACCGCCACCCATGCCAGGGGCTTCAACCCCGGGTGGCGGGACGTTGGCGAGCGGGTCGGCGCCATCCCCGTCCACTTCTGGTGCAAGTGCGCCGACAACTAGCGCGGGCAGTGTTGCTGCACCTCCCTCGGTTTCAGCCCCTTCACTTTCGACGTCGCCTGTCGTTTCAGCGCCGCGCTCCGTTAGCCGGCCTGGTTCGTTTCGAGGGTTCAACTTCGCGCACGCAATGGCTTGGCACGGAGGCTACTGGGTAGGGTCGGTCTACAAGACACTGGGGAGAAGGGCGTAGCAAATGAGACGGGTAACGAAAGGAACTGAGCTGCCGGAGATGGCCCGCTACACCAAGTACTACGAACACGACGGCATGCTGCGCGCGTACGCCAACCGCGTCATGGCACTGGCGATGGCCTTTGCCCTACTGGCGCTCGCCTCGTTTGCGTTTGCCGTCTACGTTCGTTTGCAGCCGCCAACGGTGGTCCGCGTCGACAAGGATGGAAACGCGTCCGTGTTCGGCGCGGTTCACGCGGTGCCGGTTCAAAGCCTCAGCCTCCTCAATCGGGCGGACTCAGGGCCCGGGCCTACGGATCTCGAGGCCAGGGCTGTCGTGCGCCGATTTCTTGAACGCTATCTGGGACACACACCGGATTCAGTGGACCGCAATCTGGCCGAAGCCCTGAACATGATGACCACCAATCTGCGGGCCTTCAGCATGAACAAGCTGCGCGACGAAGACACTGTCGGAAAAATCAGGGGCGACCATATCATTTCGGACTTCCAAATACGGTCGATTGAGCATGTCAATGGAACACCGTGGACCTACGTCGTGTTCGGCGTAAAGGAAGTCCATCGCGTGAAGGACCGCAGGGAGGTAACCGACCGAATCGTCGGCCGGTACAACGTCCGCCTGGTAACGACGGCACGCTCGGAAAGCAACCCGAGCGGCCTTCTCGTTGCCGAGTACGGCGAACAGCAGATGGTTGGCGACCGAGAAGCAGGATTGTTGCAGCAGAGCGCGCTCGACAAAGAAAGGCAGTGAGTCCCATCACTGACCTTGGCGCAAGCGGGTGAATGGAGGGTTCGTCGTGGCAGGAGGCACAGTGGAAACGTTGATTGAAGTAAAAGACGCGCAACAGGTCCGCCCAGGTCGTGGGGGAAGGAAGCCCAGAAACGGACGAGTCGACGGCGGAGAGGGGCTCCGCTTCTTTCTCGCCAAGCACGGTGGTGTCGATGGTGTTCCGAATTTCGAGCGGGAGTTCGCCACCGAGTCGGAAGCGATGGTCGAGTCGCTTAAGACTGGTCTGACTTACTACGCAGTTTCCGAGTGGCGGGGTGTTGCGGATTTTTCGGGGAAGAAACCGCAACTTACACGAGAACCTCTCGCCAGATCGCGAAAGACGGTGTGACAGCGATTTCTTCACAGGCTGAAGCTGGTCTGTGTAGAGCCGTTCCACAAGCTCTTTGATTGTGGATCAGTGCTTGGTTTCGCTCAGCGTGCCTTGATTCGGAGCACGGATGTCTGTGTTTCGGATAAGGCCGCATGGACGGAACCAGCAGACTCCTGGCTCGTTGATTCTGGACAAGCACAGGAGAGGACAGTGCAGCAGCGTCCGATGTCGGGACGTTGAACCGCACATAGACAACTGAAGACTGGTCCGGTTCTTCGCGAACCTGACCGGAAACCGTACCTCGTTTTCGGCCCAGGACAGCGAAGAGACCGGCAGCGGCCTCCTTCTCTGTCCTTTGCCGGGATAGAAAAGGAGGAGGACATGCCAAGCGAAGTGACCAAAGGAATGACGGTGATCACGCTCGACATCAAGGAGACAGGCCAGGTGATACGGCGACTGCCGAGATTGAGCCAAGCTGAGCAGCTGAGAAACACGCTGCTGGAAGGGCTCTTTCCGGAGATCCGTGTGGCCCGGCTGAACGTCCCACCAGGGCGCTTGGAAGATTTCCAGGAAGCGCTGGTGGAAAACTCGATGAAGTGCGTGGACGTGGATGGTGTGCGGTATCGACTCGTGGGCGCCAGTGCCTCGGCGAAGAGCGGCAAGTTCTACGCCGTGGACGAACGCCACGAGCGGGCCATTGCTGAACGGTTCCGGCATTGGCCGCAGGCGGCCATCACCTACTTCGGGATCCTGGTGTCGCCGTGCAAGCAGCGACTCCAGCTACCCAACGCCAAGGTCATGCTGGTGAAAGACCACACTCTGGGCACAAACGATTCCCGAGGCTGGATCTCCCGGTCGTTGTTCAAGCGTTTCCACTTGCCAAGGCACCGGCTGTATCAGTTCCGGCTGGCATTCGAAAACACGCAGGCGAAAGGCGCGTGTAAGGTGATGCCGGATGATGTCGCCGAGAAGTTGGGGGCGGACATCATTCTCCCGGAATCGTGCGTCAAGCCAGAGTACCAGCGGCCGTCGAGGTTTCTGGATTTCCTTCACTGGCGGCGTCCGAAGGTCGAGGTCAGATCGTATCGGGGGCCGGCAGTATTCGGTATCCGGGACTTTTCGCAGCCGCTTAAACTCCACAGCAGCTACACGCTCATCGAGCATGCTCCGTGGGAATCCATCCAACTCGAAATCCTCCCGTTCGCCATGGAGCAGGCCCACAAGCTGCGGCAAGCCTGCCAGGATGGGAAATACGACGAAGTCATCGAGCTTCTCGGCAGCGCCCGTACGCAAGGCCCCGCAGTAGAGGGAACCGACTCGGAATTCACTTCCTATGAGCGCACGGTGGTCGAAGCGGTGCTCAAGGTGGACTCCAGCGGCTACCTCATCAAGCACCCTTACATCAACGGCACATTAAGCCGCCTGCTGGCGAAGTGGACGTTCAAGCTTTGCACGGCAGGCGGATTCATGATGCCGGGCTTTGCACTCTCCGACGACGGCTTCCTGGCACTCTCGGAAGGCAAGGTCATCGCTGGCTCGGACTGGGTGCCTCAGGACCGCGCCATCACCTCGGTGCCGTGCGGAAAGGGTTTGGTTGTCCGCTACCCCATCCGCATGTTCGAGGACTTACTCCCCTACACGCGTCTTTCCACCGAAGAGGCCGTAACCCACATGACGCAAGCGATCGAAGAGCAGAATGGTTGCGCGATTGACCCGCAGGTGGCCGTGGGCTTGGTGGAAGACCAGATCAAACTGCATGGAACGTTCACGCTCCATAGCGAAACCGCAGCGAAGAATGGCGGGGACTTCGACTTCGACCTGGTTGCGGTCGTTGAAGGAGACTGCTTTCCCCGATTCGTGGAGAGCCGGTTTGGGCACAACGAACGACACGACAAGGGAAAATCGAAGCCGGCCAAGAAGCAGAGTCCCTGGTGGAACCTCGCGCAGGTCGCGAATCAGGCCAAAGGAAATCAGATCGGCTCCATCACCGACCTGAAAACGTCCTGCTATGCGGCCGGGTTTACCGAGCAAGCCTACCAGCTTGTCGATGAGCTGCAACATGCCCTCGACGGCCTCAAGCACGGCACCGAGGTCAATCAGCAGCTCGTGGCCGACATCCGCCAGAAAGTCCCGCCCGCTCCCTGGTTGCAATTCAAAGACAAGGAGCGGGTCACGGAAATGCCGGTGCATCTCGAAGTCTTGCCGACCGACAAGATCGGGCACCTCTACAACCTCGTTCGAAAAGAAGTCGAAGACTTCTTTTCATCGCGGTTGCCGATTAACGACTTTCATGGGCTCATCAGCGGAGAAGCCTTCACGCGCGAGATGACCCAGGAATGCCGGTTGGTCAGCAGGATTTACGCGGACGAAGTGGGGAAACTAATCAAAGAGAAACAAGCCTTGGACGATGTGTTGGCAGCAGCTAATGCAGAGTACGAGGCGAAACGACACGACCCCTTGACTCGGAACGAGGCCCGCGGGCGGCGGAATACGGCCCGAAGCGCGGTCTATGCGCACAAGGAGCGTTTTCGCGAGGAGTTCCAGGCCTTGCGGTCACTCGTTCAAGCATGGGGAGACGGGAAAAAGGAAAACCGCCGAGGCTGGTGCCAGGCCCTGCACACCATCAT
>JAKEER010000502.1 GCA_022616615.1 Acidobacteriota bacterium | reverse complement strand
TGCACTGGCTAGAGACCTACAAGGTCAGGCGTACCCAACCACTGGCGTAAGCCAGTGGCCAGGGCGTCCAACAAGTTCCCCTTGCCCTTGCGCCAAGCTGCCCGCGCCGCTCCCGGCGCGGGCAGCTTGGCGCAAGAGGAGGCGGCGGGAGTGAGCAGGCTGCCACTGGCTCACGCCAGCGGTTGGCGGGTGCCCCCCATAACTGACGCATTACGTGCTAAGACGGCCGGGACAGGGCCGAGTTTGACGGACATTTTGCTTTGCAAATTCATTGAACATGTTAGAATTAAGGCCGTTGCAGATGGCTCTCAGTCGCCCTGAGAATCCTAACGGGTGCGTCAACGTTGGACGTTAAGTATCAGTAGGCAACTGGATGGTGCATCGCCATCGTCTAACGGCCTTGTTTTGTGTTAGCGGCGGTATTACTTGTTGCCGGAGTTTCCATGAATCAAATTGAAGAACAAAAAGGCCTGATCGAATACCTGGAAGCCGCACTGGCGGCGGCTCGAAAGCATCTTGCGGCGGATCCAGAAAAAATCAGCCGAATCGAGCGGGAGTTGTTTGAGGCGCGAGCTGAGTTCGACCACCTTTCCGAGAGGCCGGTGCCTCCTGTTATTGAAACACCGAGCCTACTCAATCGCGAAATCCACAGGCGGGCGGCTCCGGTTGAGTTTCAATTGAACCTGCAGCTTCAGTCGGAGCCCTGGTATAGGAGCTTTGCCAACAACATCAAGTCGATCTTCGTCAACGAAACCAAGGTCTACAACATCAGCGCGCAACCGATACACACCAATTTGATGGTGGAGGTGGAGCCGTGGTACCGCACACTGGGCAATAATCTGAAGGCCATCGTCAAGCCGGAGCCCAAGTCTTATGCCATTACCTCCAAGCCAATTGCCACAGATTTGATTCTCGATGAGCAGCCCTGGTACAAGACGGTCTTTTCCCAACTGAAGTATGTTTTCGTCAGGGAAGAGCGACCCGAGATTCAGGTGACGGCCCAGCCCGTAGAGGTGGACGAGATTTTCAAGGAGTACAAGTTCCGCTCCAGCTCGCTGGCCTTCTCGATGATTGCGCACGCTGTTGCCGTTCTTGCGATTCTTTTTGTGCCAATGTGGCTGATGAAACAAGCCGCATCCAAAGCGAAGACACAAGCAGAGGTGGTCGATCTCAGCCAGCTCACGCTGGACCTTCCTCCAAAGCCCGACAAATCGGGCGGTGGCGGTGGCGGCGGACGGCGAGAGCCCACTCCTCCATCCAAAGGAAAATTGCCGAGGCCCTCCGACAAACAGCTGACTCCTCCCACGCCTAAGATCGTCAATCTGGACCCGGTGTTGCCGGTGGAACCCACCGTGATCGTGCCCCAGCTCAGCACGCTACCGAACATCAACGTGGCAAACTACGGAGACCCCCTCGGCATCCCCGGGCCCCCCTCAAGTGGGCCAGGCACCGGTGGTGGCATTGGAACGGGCGCGGGAGGGGGCGTCGGCCCGGGCAAAGGCGGCGGCGTTGGGCCGGGTGAGGGCGGCGGCATCGGTGGTGGCGTGTTCCGCGTTGGCGGCGGTGTCAGCGCTCCTTCGATTGTCTATCGGGTCGAGCCCACCTATTCCGAGGAAGCCCGCAAGGCGAAGTATCAGGGCGTGGTGGTGCTGTCAGCCATCGTGCGCAAAGACGGAACGATTGAGATTCTGAAGGTCATTCGAGGCCTGGGCCTTGGCCTTGATGAGAACGCCATTTCTGCTCTGAAGCAGTGGAAATTCCGGCCCGGAATGAAGAACGGCGTTCCCGTAGATGTAGCGTTGAATATTGAGGTCAATTTCTCCTTGAGGTAGCTCAGATTTTTGCCGCCCCCTGGCCTTCTTCACTGCCTTCACCTCAACCTATACGCAGTGCGATCTGATTTGTTCCAGGACTTGAACAACTCGATTGAAAACACCGGAATCGCGGGAGGACCTGCAACTCAAGTTGCGTCATTCCCGCGGAAGCGGGAATCTGGAGGTTGGACATTTTGAAAGCCCGAAGCGCCAGCGAGGGACTCGACGATACCCGTCGCTTGCGCTCCGGGCTTCCAAGCGCCCGTCTCACGCGGTAGCAAACTCACGCTTGGTGCGATTTTAAGTCCTTGGCTGGGTGAAGCGCTGTTCTGACCATCTGTTGAACGCAAACGCACGTCTATCAACAAAACTCTCAAGAGTTCATGTGCGCGAGAACGTCCAATCTCCAGATTCCCGCGGAAGCGGGAATCCAGTGTTCCCGTGCCAGGTGGATTCCCGCTTTCGCGAGAATGACGCGCCAACGCGGAACGTCGGAACTCAGCTGGACTCGCAGGTTGCCAAAACAACTGCTTCTATTCAGTCGCGGAATCTTGGGAAAGATTATTGAGACAGCGGGGGCAAAGACAATTCTTGTATTTTCCGCGAAGGACAGACCGAGCGTCGCCGCTGAGAGGGACCGAGGCACACCAGCAGCCTTTCAATGACGCGCCACACTCGAACGGCTGGCCGCAGGCCTCGCATTGGGAAGGTTGTGGTCTGGAGACCGACAGCAAGCTGAGGATCTTTTTCAGCATCGTCACATCAGTTCTTCTTGTCCGGCGCCAGGGCTCCAAAACTCCGCCCAATGGCCGCCGCAACGACCGTAAGGATGGGTCCCACCAGCAGCCCTCCGGCGCGCGCCCTCATGGCCTGTCCCATTGGCGCCATGGTTCCTTCGGGAACATTGAGAGCATCCCAGTGTCGGAAGTACGTGTTGAAGTCCCCGAGGTAGCTGATCAGTGTGGCGACAAAAATCAACACCTGCGACCAAAAGCCAATCACTACGCCAACCAGCAAGGCGCCTCCCCAGCCGAAACCACCCACCCTGCCTGACAGTGCTCCAAAATAGAAACTGCTGACGAGGCTGAGGACAACGACCGAGAAAATCGCAGTTCCTCGCGGGAAGTACGGAACTCCCGCCAGGCCGAGGATGAAGCGCCCGATCGTAAACAACAGCAAGAGGAGCAACGGCAAACGAACAAATCGAATGACCTGGAGAAGCATCCTCGATCTCCTTTTAAGAAACGAATCGTCTCTGCGTCATCCTCGCGCGGTCTGCGAGAGAATCTGAGCACTCTTCAACTTCGGAAAGGTCAAGGTAAAAGTCGTCCCTTCGTTCAGCTGGCTAGCCACTTTGATCTCGCCGCGATGCAACTGCACCAGCTTCTGCACCAGATACAGCCCGATCCCCAAGCCCGGCCGGTTAGCGGCCTGAGATTCGGCACGATAGAACTTTTGGAAGATTCTGGACTGGGCCTGTTCTTCGATACCAACGCCGTTGTCAGAAAGCGAAATAGCGACCACACCGTTCTCTTCCCACGCCACAATCTCGATCCGTGGATCTTTAGCCGAGAACTTGATTGAATTGGCCATGAGATTCTGAAAAACCTGGTAGAGCAAATCAAGATTTCCCTCGATGCAAGCGAGTTCTGCCGGCACGTCGACTTTCAAGTCGACGCTCTTGGCCTTGAGTTCACCCTCCATGAAGCGGCAAGTTTGTGCTACCACGTCGCCCAGGGAAACCTGCGCCAAACTGGTCAGAACGGGAAAATCCTCCTGCTCAACTTTCACTGAGAGCAACAAGTTGTTAATCAGCCGGATAAGGCGCTGGCACTCATCCGTCATGACGGAGAACATCTGCTGCTTTTCCTCTTCCTGAAACAATTGGGCGGGGTAGCTCTTCAGAATGTTCAGATAGCCATAAATTGTCGTCAGCGGTGTCCGCAGCTCGTGGGAGACATTGGCGATGTAGTCGTGCCGCAGTTGAGATAACTCCTGGGTGTCCTGGAGTTGTTGTTGCACCTGGCTGTAAGCCGCAAACTGATCGGCGCAGAACCGCAGGCTTTCCAGTTCAGCCTGAGTGTAGACATGCGGCCTATGGAAGCCAACGATGAAGCTGCCCACTTGCACAAACTTGACTAGGAAAGGTACACCAAGCAGCGAGTGCGCTTTCTCCATGACTCGCAAATGCCTGGACTTCTGGTAGGCCTCAAACGAAATCGGGTTGAGGGGAAGTTGCTCCTCTTCCAGCACCCAGTTTCTACTTGCGATTTCCTCCAGCGTCTCGGGAAGAGTTTCATCGGCGCCCTGATATATTTTCATGACGGATTGCTGCCTCCGCTTTAGTTCAAGGATACCGAAGTCAATCGAGAGAATCTCCAGCATTCGCCCGAACGCCGCGTTCAATGAAGGCTCAAGATCCTGCATGTTGCCCAAGATGCTGGTGATTTCGCTGAACACAAGCAAGCTGCTGTTGCGTGAAGCCTCCAATAGCTCTAGCCGCTGCTGCACATTCTTGAGCTGGTTGAGCTCGTTGAGTTGGTTGAGTTGGTTGATCTGATCTTCCTGCTGGCGTAACTGAATCAGAGACCGGTTGTTTCGGCGGCGGTAGGTAGAAACCCGGATCATGAGGAGCAGAATGACTCCCAGGCCTCCCACGATCGCTACCGTCACGATATCGGATGAGAGATTGAGGTCTCCCAGCATGCCATACTCCTGCGTGTCCTTCTCCTCAGCACGGCTCGTGCGGCCAGCGACTCGGAGGAACTTCGGCTTCATTGTAGCACTCGACGCGACCTCTCCGATGCTGAGCTGCCGCTGAGTGTGGATCGGCGGACCCTCCGACCTCAAGAGAGGCTATCCGCCTTGCTCCCTGTCATCCGCCAATCCCGGGTTCGGGCCCGCCTTCGTCATGAAGACTGTGACGACAAACACCAAATTGGCCGCGAGTGCCATGCCGGCCGCGAGGGCCCCGACAGGGATCAAGGAGCGGGCAAAAAACTCGCTGATCCAGGCCACACCGGTGAGTTCTTCCAAGCCAACGGTGGCAAGAAAAAGCAGCAAGAACACGGCCACCGGCAGAAAGCTACCGCCAGCATAGTAAGTGACGGCCTTGAGTTTCGAGCACGCTTGCTGCTTCACCCCTCGGCGCAACCGGCGAAACAAATAGACACAAGCACCGACGGTTGAGAACAACACAACCTGGATAATGACCGCGTCCACAACCACTCCTGCTTCACTGGCGCCGCTGCTGCCAGGCTTTCAAGTAAGGTGCAGCTTTTGGCACTGACTCGTTCCACTTCGGCTCCACCGGATCTTCTGCAATCATCCAAAGTGCGACGGCAACCGCGCGGTTGAGCTTCTCCAGGTTGGGATAATCGATCTTGTCCCAATGATCTCCTGGAGCATGAATATCGGAATACAGGAACACAGAGCACAGCGAGTACCTGCGCGGCCGTGAGCCGAGAGGGCCGCCGCGTCTCCGTACTTGAGCTTGAAGACTTCAGACGACGACGCTTCAACAGCGGATGCGAGACGAAAGCTCACTTCTTCTGGGCTGACATTCAGACTGCGTCCCTCAAATCCCAGTTGAAGTCGGTAAGCACGTAAGTTCTGTTCTGCGACGAGCCAGTGCGCCGTTTGAAAATAGCCGTCGTCACCCACAGGCTCCAACCCTGCGCGCCGAAACTGGGCGGCTATGTACTCGGCCGCAAGGTCCAGGCCCCTGGAGGGAGAGTCGCGCCCTTCCAGCAAATCCGAGGCGATGAACGACAGGTGTCCGCGGAGCGAGTTGGCAGAAAGGCTGTCCAGCGCGCTCTGAACGCAGGGTGGGATGGCGGACGACGCGCTCTGTGAATCGACGGCGTCAACCGGGAAGGTGAATGCGAAAGCTAGACAGACAGTGATCAAGCAACGTCTGGTTTGCATCAATCTGTGCATCAGGCAGATCCATTTTCCGAAATATTGCTGGAGTCGGGTTTGTTTGAACCGGGTGGGCCATCGCTCGCATCGCTTGAAGTGTATCATGTGCCTGAAACTGTGTGGTGAAAAGAACACGCACGCGGCCGCTAAGATCCGGGTGTCAACGGCGGAACGCACTGACTCGGGAGGAAGCGTGTGTTTTGACGTGGCGCCCTGGGAGCGCGGGCGTCCCGCCCGCACCCGTGGCCGCGGCCACCGACGCGGCCTTCGGCCGCGCAAGCGGGCGGGACGCCCGCGCTCCTGGGGAGGCTACGGCGCTCCAGAAACATCCCAAGCTAGCGCCCCCTTCGCAAAGATTCGCAAAAGGGGGACAGCAATTTCGCCGAAGCCGCGCCGGATGTCGCGTGGTAGTGCGTTTAGTGGGGTTTGCTCAATTGCGATCTCCGATCTCCATGGTATAAACTCCCTTCGTCTAAATTCTCAATGTCATATCGTCAAGGAGTCAACATGTCGCAACTCGGCTCCAGAGTTTCTCGAAGAAGCGTCTTGCAATTAGCTTCCCTGACAGCGGCTTCTGTGGCCTTGGGCCAACTGGGCTCAACTGGGCCGAGTTCCCCGTCATCCGGCGGAAAAATAAAACTGGGGTTCGACAACTTCTCGATTCGGACGCTGGGCTGGAAAGCACCGCAACTCCTGGAGTACGCGGCAGCTCTCAGGGTCGATGTCATTCTCTTCTCCGACCTCGACGTCTATGAAAACCACAGTGAACCCTACTTGAAGGAAATCAAAGCCAAGGCCAACGGTCTCGGCATAGAGATCCATGCAGGCACAGGAAGCATCTGTCCTTCTTCCAACACATTCACTAATCGTTTTGGAACCCCCGAAGAGCACCTGGCTCTCACCCTCCGCGTCGCTAAAGCGCTGGGTTCGCCGGTGGCCCGCTGCTATCAAGGCAATGCGGCCGACCGCCAAAGTGAAGGTGGCATTGCGGCCCGCATCCAAGACACCGTGAAGGTGTGTAAGAGCGTGCGCCAACAGGCGCGGGACGCCGGCGTAAAGATCGCCATCGAAAATCATGCCGGCGACATGCAAGCCTGGGAGCTGGTCACTCTCGTGGAAGAAGCAGGCCGCGATTACGTGGGCGTAACGATGGACTCCGGCAATGCGACCTGGACTCTTGAAGACCCAATGCAAAATCTGGAGATTCTCGGACCGTATGCTGCTACAACTGGTATCCGCGATTCCGCAATTTGGGAGTCGCCAGAAGGCGCGTCGGTTCAATGGACCGCGATGGGCGAGGGTGATATCGACTTCCGGGCCTACATGCGCCGGTACGCCGAGCTTTGTCCAAACGTACCCGTGGTTCTGGAGATTATCTCCGGCATGACGCGCTCGTACCCTTATCTGAAGCCCGAATTCTGGAAGCCTTACCAGAAAGTCCGCGCCCACGAATTTGCGAAGTTTATCGCGCTGGCCAAGCAAGGCAAGCCACGCAAAGCGTTCAAGCTGCCGGAAGGCAAAGACAAGAAGCTGGCGGAACAGGAGTATCAGAAAGATCAATTGGAACGCAGCTTGCGCTATTGCAGACAAGTCCTGGGGCTGGGGGTGAAGACCTCGTGAAGCTGCGCATCCGCCTTGCCCGGTCGATCAAAACTTGAAGGATGGCGACCAGTCGGATTGACATACCCGGACGAAACGCCAGCGCTGGTGGAGCCAGCGTCGTTATCAGTAGCCCGACCGTGAGGGAGGGCGTCCCAACCGACGCGTAACGCCCTCCCTTACGGTCGGGCTACTGATGGCTTTCCTGGCGCCCACCAAGAATGTCGAAACTTCAGAGCGCTGTGAGGACACCGCGCCCTACCCTTCAATCACATAATTCCAAAGGTCTCGAACGCCTCTTTGGCGCTCATGCCGCCTTCAATCGCCTGTCTGACCTTCTTCTCTCCCCGCGCTTTTTCCAGGGCGCGTGCGAAAACCTCTTCCTCTGCGGCTCTGGGGACGACACACACGCCGTCCACATCGCCAAAGAGAATATCGCCAGTCAGAATGCGCGTGCCTCCGATTTCGAGTGGCACCCGAAAGTCGATGACCTTGCCACGAGGCCCCTGGTCCTGCGCGTAGGATCCGTAAGAGAAGGTTGGAAATCCAAGCTCCAGTATGCCGTGGGTATCGCGCAAGTACCCATCGAGCACGGCCCCGGCAGCTCCGCATCGCTGTGCGCGCAGGCTCATCAACTCGCCCCACAGGGCGTAGCGCGGCGAGGCCCCGGCGCACACATAGATTTCATTTGGCTTTAAGTCATCGAGCGCTTCCAGCATCAATCCGAACGGCTTGCCTGAAACCGAACTCTGGCCCATCGCGATTTCTTCGAAGAAATCCGCTTCGAGCACGGTCATGGCCCGGCCGATGGCTACCATGCTGCGCTCTAATGGCTGGATCTGCGGCGGGAGGAACTGGCGGCGCAGATTCAACTTGTCCATCACATCGCCTACGACGGCGGTGAATAACTCCCGCCGTGCCAGAGCAAAGAGCTCTTCATCGTCTGCCCAGAGTGGCTTCATGCTGGATCTCCTTGAAACTTGCCTCGCGTTTTTATGCTTACCTCAGGCGTTCTGAAGAATAGCAATCTGCAAAGATATTTGACAAAGACGTCCGGACGTCTTACGTTGCGTTCATGTCAACCGACAAGAAATTAAGAAAGAGACCGCGACGGCGTCCAGGCGAAGTCCGAGACGCGATCATGACCATTCTGTCCAGCAAACCGCACGGGGCCTCGGTGTCCGAGATTGAGGAGCAGGTGCACGGGCTCATCGGAGGCGCAGCCTCTTCAAGCATACGTTCCTACCTTCGATTGAACTCGGACTCGCTTTTTCGTCGCGAGGACCGGGGCATCTACGCCCTGCGAGAAGCTGCGAATGGGGAGTACAGCCGAGAAACGCGGGAGACCATCGGGTCGAGATCGTATACATTCGGCCGCGCCAGCCTCCTTGAGGCCGACTGCTTCCACTGGTTGCGAGAGCGGCGCAAGAATTCGATTCATGCCGTAGTCACGGACCCCCCTTACGGGCTGGTCGAATACACTTCTGAGGAACAAGAGAAGCTTCGAAAAGGAAGAGGAGGCATCTGGCGAATCCCGCCGACGCTCGATGGTGCAAAACGTTCGCCCGTACCTCGCTTCACAGTTCTCTCGCCAGACGATCTTGAAGAACTTGCACAATTCTTCTTTGAATGGGGCTGTGCGTTGCTTCCCGCACTTGTCCCAGGCGCCAATGTCGTGGTTGCGAGTAATCCGTTATTGTCGTACCTGGTCTCAGGAGCACTCGCAAGGGCGGGGCTCGAAAGACGCGGGGAAATCGTTCGTTTAGTGATGACCATGCGTGGAGGCGACAGGCCGAAGGCCGCACACGAGGAGTTCTTTGGGGTAAGTGTCATGCCGCGCTCGATGTGGGAGCCTTGGCTTCTTTTTCGCAAGCCAATAGAAGGAAGAGTACAGGACAACCTGCGAAAATGGAAAACTGGGGGATTTCGCCGACCCTCCGGGAATCGACCCTTTGGCGACGTGATTCCATCAGCTCCCACGCATAAGTCCGAGCGTACGCTAGCTCCTCATCCGAGTCTGAAGCCGCAGACTTTCTTGCGGACGCTAATCCGAGGCGTTCTTCCCCTCGGCGAGGGAGTTGTCCTGGACACCTTCGCCGGCTCGGGCTCCACACTGGCGGCAGCCGAGGCTCTCGGATATGAGAGCGTCGGGATCGAGAAGGACTCGCGATATTTTGACTTGGCGAGCAATGCGATTCCCAAGCTTGCTGGGTTCAAGAACGGCCTGAACTACTCCTTCAATTTGTAAATCCAGTTCTCGCGCAGCTTCTCTATCCCATCGCGACGCAGTGTCGCTGTTCTTGTACCGAGTTCACTCCGCAGGTTTCTGCGGAAGTCGTCCGTAACAACAAGGCGTAGCGAGTTTCTGTCGCGAAACTCGAAGAGCCTTACTGGTTGCCGCCCTCGCAAGATTTCGGCTCCCCTCGCCCCGTTGGGGAAAGGGGAGCCGAGAATCGCATTGGGGCTACACCCGTGCTGCTTCCCGACTTTCGCGACAGAAATAACTAGTATTACTTTGTTAAGTCCTGAGGCCAATCTTCACGGGCGGGACGCCCGTGCCACGTGGCATGGGCATCTTGCCCATGCGGCGCTTATATCGTCAAAAGCGCGATGTATGCGCCACGC
>JAKEER010000501.1 GCA_022616615.1 Acidobacteriota bacterium | reverse complement strand
TTGACCGAATTCCAGCGGTTCTCCCAGCCATTTCCGCAAATCGTTGAGCCATTGTTGGTGGTGACTTCCGTGGACAATTCTCGCCAGGAATCCCAACTGCTCTGCACGATTCCCTTGATTGGTGCGGATTGCCTGCTTCGTGGTTTGGGCGTAGGCTCGGAGAAATGACTCTATGTTGCTCGGGACCGAGAAGATATAGGTGGCGTGCCCCGCCTGCGGCGTTTCGACGATGACTGCATTGTCAGTAAGAAAAATGTATTGGTCGCTGTAAAGATAAACTCTTTTTGCACGCTTGAAGAGCTGCCGGTGGTAATAGGGATCGTAGTCAGCCTTCCAGTTGATCTGCGCCACGTCGAAATCTGACGGAATCCCCTCCGCGGCAGCGAGTCTCTCTAACTCACTTTTCTCCATGGGCACGGTTTCAATGCGGCGCCGAATAGCGTTGATCCAATCGGAATACTGCCCAAAGCGTTGATGGGTTCGCTGGGCTGTTTTGAGTGCGTGGTCCCAATTCTCGGGAAGACTTAGTTTAATCCGGCTGGGCAGGGCCGTTTCCCAGGTTGCCAGATTCCATTGATTCCCCCTTCGATAATACTTACCCGTCTTGACAAATTCAGCCTCGACGTCCACGGCTGTCCCAAGGAGATGCTTCCAACGGTTCCAGTTAGGCTCAAATCCTATAGGCAGCAAGATGGGATCGAACATCATCTCGAGCTTGCCGCGGCTGTCTCGATAGACGGCCCGGTCCCGATAATAGGTCGGCTTTCTCAAGGGCAATTTGAATCGTCTCTTCCTGCGTTCGGGGATAAAGGAAATGATCCGATGCACCAGGAAGCGGTCTTTGAGGGGATGACCCGAGCCCAGGATCAGACCAAAGCCGGAGAACGGGAATGGAACGGGGAACCCGGTGTCGAGCAGGAGGGCGTCGTAGCAAGAGCGCAGCTCCGGTGTGGCGAGGATATTGAAAGCTCGCTCCAAGGCAGAACGTTGGGTGGAGGGAGCGCTGGCGGTGAGCAGTTCCAATTCGCGAAGCTTGTAGGCCAAGCGGAGATCGCCCGGGGATGCGCCGTGCCGGGTCCTCAAGAGGTCATACAAACTACCAGACTCCTGGTGACGGTTTCGATCCGAGGAATAAAAGTAGTCGCGAACGACTACACAGGGAAGATGAAGGCCGGTGAGCCCCAGAGTCCCGCCAGCGGTCTCAACGTGGACGTAAGCACGGCGGAACTTGTCGGTCTTGGGCTTGGTGGCGTAGCCGATTGGTGCCTGATAGAGGAATGTCCCCGCGCTGCGCCTGATCAAGAGTTCGGGAGAAGTGGGAACGTGTCCGTTACGCGGAAGTGCGAATTTGATTTCGTCTCCGATGGCGACATAGGCGGCCAGAAAGTTCGATAAACGCAGGTTGCGACCGCTAGCAAGAGTAATTTCGACTGCGTCGGACTGCTGGAGTTTTTGTTTGACAGCGTCTCCTTGTTCGGCCTCAGAAACTAGTGCGGTGTTCATGGGTTTGCCTCCGTTGGGCGATCCTAGCACTGGCATGAACTCCTCGCAAAACAGCCAGTAGCACGCTCTCTCCATCGATCTGATAAAAGCCCTGGCGACCCATTTTGCTGGCTCTCAACTTTCGGATTAGCGTCCTCCCGTCGTATTCGACGGTGGAAAAGTGTTATGCACGCCCTCCCGAAACATCCCGCCTATCAGCCCAGCCGATGAATCCTGCCAACACTTCCAGCGACCATCTCCTAGAGACGGTCACTGGAAGCCTGCCATTGGACTCATGATCACGATTTGAGATCAAGCCCGGGATCGCGAGCCGCTATATAGCCAAGGTTTGAAGGATTTCCGAATTCAGCAATTCAAACAGAAGAAAGGAGGTGATGCAGTCACGACAGTCTAGTCTTGAAGCATAGGTGTTCTACCCGCCTCGGGGTTTCAGGTGTTGCAACGCCCCGGGGTGGGTCAGCTCAATCCACCAGTTGGAAGAACGACGGTCATGTCAGAATCTGGAACCCAGAGATTTTCTTTGTCTCGATTTGTGCCTCCAAAGGCTCTTTAACTCATACAGAGTCTTTCTTGCGTTAACCCAACATGCAGGTAAGTTGGGCAATCGTGGAGGTCGAGCTTGGAGAGATACAAACAGGCACGATACGTCTGGACGGAGGAGTTGAGTCGAATCTTACGGGAAGGCTACACAAAGGGCGGAGAGGAGCAATTGTCAGCGGTCGAAAAAATACAACGTCTCACTGGCTGGCCAAAGCACGTCTGCTACAAACAAGCTGGCTCCCTTCGATTAACACAGCAGCATATGCAGTACAACTGGACCGCTGAGCTGGATGCGATTTTGGCCGAGGGATACAGAGAAGGTGGACGAGGCAAGATAGCAGCCATTCGAAGGATGCAAGCCCAGACTGGCTGGCCTCGTTACGTTTTTTGGAACCGTGCTCGCAAACTGCAGCGTCATGTATGACGTTCCCCCAGCGTTTACCTTTGGTGATCCTCTGGATCGGAAGCAAAGACAGGAGGAAGAGCAGGAGCCGGAGGCACCTAGTGATGAGTTCTCGGACTGTTGACGTGCAGCCAATACACGGTTGAGGCAGCCGGGACTGCTGTCGCTCCATTGAATATTGCGGCTTGATGGTGATTCCTCCCAAGTCCGCGCACACATGGGGTCTCGTTCTTCCTGGAGGTAAAGATGATGAAGAAGACAAAAGCGCATCAAAGGGCCTACTACCACGGTTTATTGGTTCAAGTTAAAGCCAAATTGGACATCCTGGCGTTGGTAAAGTTCGATGACAGGCTGTTCATTGTGTTAGCCGAGGACCTGAAGGAGGCGCCCTCTGAGGGTGCAGCGGCAGCGAGTGCGGGAGCCTCTGCCGCAGCATCGCGGCAGCGCTGTTAGTCTATTCTTTTTGGAAAATGTCCTTTTTGGATATCAGCCTTGCCAGCAACCAGAGGCGCTGCCTGCCGACACCGGAGAGGCAGCGATGGACGGCCGCAAAGGGGCATCGAGGGGTTGGCAATCGCTTCTCGGTACTCCGCTGTATGCCCTGGCAAGATCTGATGCAAGTTCTCTTCCTATCTTGTGTCGCAAAGAAAGGGAAACCATGATGCAACGTGGCATTTGGGATTGCGGAAGAACTCTTCTGGGAGTGGCTAGGCCACTTCGACCGGCTGGTGCCGGAGAAGCAGCAGTTGGTCACTTTTCAAAGCGAGGGTGGCGTAGGTTCGGCCGTCATTATCAACGAACTCTACTTCAAAAACGTCCGGAGCCAACACTTCAACAGTGGTTCCCACCTGTCCCCGCCAGAGCCCGCGTTTCGGGAGATCTTCATTCAAAGCCACTACGTCGAGGAGTTTGATCGGCTCTCTTCCCATCTGTGTTGCCTTCCTTACCTTAGAGAATATAACAACTCGTCAGTCGAGGGAAGTCCTCTCCCCGTCGGACAATCCAGCTGCTACGAATCCTTGCCTCTCGGCCAGTTCGATTAACCGAGAAGTCCACGACGTAACGTTGTCCGTACTCGTCGTTCTCGGCAAGCGTCGCGTCGGACGCGAAAGCTGCCGCCAAGATCAGTCGCCGCAATTCGCCGGCATCCGCAGCATGCATTCCGAGGGCGTCTACAAAGACGCGCGCTTTGTGGCGGCCTCGCGGATGGGCTCGACTCAGACAATAGTCCCGAAGCTTCCCAACATCGATAAGGGCATGCTCAGCGTTCGGAAGTCGCATTCGATATCGGTTTCACCAGCTGCAGGATACTGACGTTCTGTCAACGATTTCTGCGTGTTTCCCGATCCAGGTTACGGTAAATGCCATCGATCTTGGCGTTGTTTTCTCTGGCGAACTTCCCCGTTGCTTGCAGGTCGTGCTGATACTCATGCCCAAACTACCCCCTTCCATCTCGAACTTCACATTGAACTCTTCCATTGCCTGTAGTGCCGCTTGTCGTTTCCAAAACGATTATCTGATTAAATTCCTCTGTGCGGGTGACACTGGCAAAGTAGAGCTGATTATCGGTGAATGCTGAACCAATTGATTTTCACCAATTTTATTTGCGCTTGTCTACCCCAGAGACGTAGGAGTATGGCCGCAATAGTCGGCTTGAATTGCGCTGCCATCCTTCAAGCTTTCCATGCCCTACATTCCCTAACCTCATCGAGGAGTGTTTTTTTCAGAGGGAGCAAACAACTTATGAAAGGAGGTACGTCCGAATGAACCCAAAGTTTACGATCGAAAAATGGGGCGGCCGGCATTGGGGCATTGTTCGACGGCGACGGGTTGATCTGTTTAGCCGTGTACAAGAAGAAGGGGGCTCTCGAAGTGAAGCGGCGGCTTGAAAGTGCTACGTCGCCTGGGTTTGAGAACAAGCTTGAGCAAGGTTCCCAAGGCTCGAGCTTGGATTCAACACTACTCAAGTCTGCCTCTGCGTTGATCCCACCAGTTTGCGCCTCAGCAAATCTCCCGACAGTCTCCGCTAACCCCTCTTCGACCAAGTAAAGACCCAACTGATTCATACGGTCGTCTGTCCTCCACGCGGTGTATCGTTTTGTGAATCCTAGGCCAGCGTTCGTTGAAAGGCTTCCAAGCTTTCGCCGTTTTTTCCGGGAGCGGATTGGCGGCTGTTCCACGGAAGGGCTTGAACCGCCAGAATGAGATATCGATCTATGGACGTTCTGATAAGACTTTCAGCTGAAGAAGCCAGCCTGATCCAGGAGCTAATCGAGTTAGGAGAACAATGACTTCTTCGACTCACAAGTCGATGACGTGGACGATGCGGGATCTGCAACAAACTGCGTCAACTGGCTTGTGACTTGCAGAGAAGTTGGCTTCAGTCCGTGAGCGCAGATGAAAAGGAAGCAGCCGTGGGGGAAACGATGAGCGACCAGATCACGATGGAAAACGGCAGACCGTGGGTGGGACGTGTCACAGGTGAGGCTGGGGTTGAAGCCGTTCCAGCTTCACAAGCGCGTCAGGGAATTGTGCAGCGAGCTGGCCGGCTTAATTTTCTACAGCGACAGTCTTGATGCGCGGCAGTCCATACTTGAAGCGGTCCATGCGTTGCGATCCGCAGAAAAGACCCTCCGCGCTCGAAGCGGCAGCGAGGTCGGTCCGTTGTGATTAAACTGCGACAGTGCGCGGCATCTTCGGTTGAAAGGAGCTCCACGAGCCTAGTCAATATAAAGAAACTCATTCGAGCTGAGCAGCGTTTGAGCGACGCTGGCGAATGAGCGGGCCTGCGCATCCTTCAAGGTGCTGTTCGCCTTAAGATACAGCTCCTCGTGGTTCCGGAGGTGCTCCTGGCCCAATTGAAGCTCGGTCGCCGACGGCTTTCGAGAAAGCGCCATCAAGTAAGCCATCTCGATCTTTCGGGCTGCCGCCGCCTCTTCACCAACGGCCTTATATAAACGATTCGCAAGATGTTCCGCGCTCCTGAGCATGAATTTGTCATTCATCAATGTAAGAGACTGAAGCGGTGTTGCGGACGGAAGCCGGCGAGTGCAATTCGTGTCGATGATCGGAGAATCGAATACTCCGAGGAAACTGAGTGGGTATGTGCGACGCGCCAGCAAGTAAACGCTCCGCCGGTACTGACCGTTGCGTGAGTCCTTCTCAGATACAACCTGCAACCCGTCGGGCTGCATCTGGAGACTGACCGGGGGACCGCCCATGGTTAAGTCGAGCTTTCCAGAAACCGCAAGCACTGCATCGCGGACAGCCTCCCCTTCGAGGCGGCGCAAGTTCATGCGCCACAGCAGCCGGTTCTCCGGATCGACTGTTTTCGCCTTCGCCACCCATGGCTCGGATCCTTGCCGAGCCGACTGCCTGTACACGGTCGCCATCATGATCATCTTGTGCAGCCGCTTCGCGCTCCATCCATGCTCCATGAAGTCAACCGCCAGCCAGTCGAGCAATTCACGATTGGCCGGGGGGAGCCCATCGTGCCGAAGTTGTCCGGTGTGGCAACAATACCGGCGCCGAAATGGTGCTGCCACATCCGGTTGACGATCACGCGTGCGGTCAGCGGATGCTCTCGGTTGGTCAGCCATTGCGCGAATGCCAAGCGCAGCCCGGAGGTCTTGCCCTGAGCGTCTGCCGGCCGAACTGCATCGGTTTTGCCGGTCGGCGACAAGACTTCGAAAAAACTTGGTTTCACCTTGGGGCCCGGCGACTCCGCGCTCCCGCGCTGCAGTAACCGAATTACAGGGGGATCGCCCACATCCCATAACGCCTGCAATTTACCCGGATCCCGGCGGTATCCGTTCCAAGTTTGAATCTGGGCCTCCAGCTTCTCGATCATGGATTTGGTGGGTTCGGTGAAGCTCTTCTGCAACTCTGCGTTCGGGAGTTCCAGCATTGCCCCAAATTTTTTGAATAGGAATTGTTGAACCTCGTC
>JAKEER010000060.1 GCA_022616615.1 Acidobacteriota bacterium | reverse complement strand
AGGTCGGCTTCTCGCACCGGTATGTCGACGTCAATGCCAGGGAGAATGAGAGTGTTGCTGCCGCGCGTGGCTTCCATTGCGCGTTTCGACTCACGATAGACATAGTCTGCGCTCAGACCCTTCTGCCGGACCTGCTCATACGGAGTGTCAGAATAGATGTTGAGAACCCGGTAGTGGAACTGCAGGAGCTCTTCAGGCGGCACATCCCCGTACAGGGTCTGGCCGATGCTGTCGATGTAGCTGGCGATTCGGGGACCGCCACAGTTGTGGTACACGGCAACTTTGAGAAAGTCCGCAAAGCGGGCAAGTTCAGCGAAATCCTGTTCCGCCCGGTAGATGGGACTCATCGAAGCGTTGTGCCAGACGTGGATGCCAAACATCGCTTCAGGCCGCACGGATTTCACGCGCTGATGCATCAATTGATAGACTTCGCGAACACTCTCGTGGAAGAAGTGTTCCCACCTGAGCAGCTCTGGATATCTCAGCATGAGCCGCCAGAAAGCGACGTAGTAGCCGTCTGCTGGTCTTCGTGCCGATCGGCCCGCATTCACGAACTTCTCGAGCTCCTGGAAAGCCGTGAGAAGGCGGTCGAATCGGATGCCCAGCTTTTCCGCTTTCTCGCGGCAGAACTGGCAAAAGCAGGTTCTCGACCCAGGCTTCCCTCTGGCCTTTCCTCGTAGTCTGGAACCCAAGGTATTACTGAAAGCCCCTTGATGCTCGCAGACGACCATAAGGCCATCCACGTCATAAGAGCGAAGGAGGTCCTCAACCAAACCGGCGAGGAAGCCACGATAGTAGGGGTTGTTCTTGCAAACGGTTTCTGCGTGCTGGCCGTTGAAGTCGCGTTCTTGCAGCTTGTCAATCGAAGGAAACCGCTTCGGGAAGTGATCCTGAACCAGACCGATGATTTTCATCCCGCGCTTCCGTGCGGCGGGTGCTAGCGAGGCTAAGAGATCAAAATCGGGATAATCAGGCGCCTGAGTCAGGCTGGGATCAATTCCAGTATCCCTGTAATACTGAGGATGGACGCGCGCGAAGTTGCCCCCGCGAAAGCTCGAGTCGTACTCCGTTTTGCCGTGACCGGGAAAGGGATGACCGGGCAATTGGCGCCCAGCAGTTCCGTTTGAATACGAGAACACGGCCGGAAAGATGACGTTCACGCAGGCTCGTTCTTGCAGAATGTCGAGTACCTGTTCGATACCTTCGTCCAAAAACGAGACGGCCCCGATCTGGATGCCGATGTGCCTGGAACGGTCGGCGACATTAGCGAGCGAAGGACTCGCGGCTGCTACCGCCATGGTTTTAACAAAACTTCTTCGGTCCATGCTCTTCTGTTGAGTGTTTCTCATCAGGATGGGAGTCCGCTGCTGAGCAGCCGACGTTTTGATTTGAGTCACATCTCTGAATCCCCGGCTATACGTTCCAGCGAGCGCAGTAGCAGTCGCTGAGGAGTTTTTCATGCCGCTTTGCGGCGCCACGTTCGATGAAAATAGCGTCCCCCCTTGGACAAGGGGGGACTTCAGGGGGGTTTAGGGGGCGAACCAGGAAACCTCCCTTTGACCTCTGCTTCTCCAGCCACAGAATTTTCAAGAGAGCTCGTGACCCCCTCCGGTTAGCGATGGCCGGCCTTGACCGGCTTGCCGTCGAGAAAGTCGATCTCGATCAGCTTCTCACTGGTGGGAATTCTCGCTACGACCTTCTTTGTTTCACTGTCGATGACCACGCCGCCATCTGGATAGGCATATTTGCCATCAATGCTGAACGAGATCCACCCAGGCTTGGGCTGCTCTCCCGGGTCCTTGAAGAGAGGCACACTGGCGACGTGCTGCGGTGGCATGACCGTAATGTCATAGACATATACATAACCGTAAACGCCGTCGACCACCCAGACCTCCTTCTGGTCCGGCCGGATGTTGATGCCGTGGCTCGGCGTGCTGTGCGGCTTGCGGACGGGAGGATTGGGAATTTGAGCAAGGCGCTCTGCAGGCGTCTTCGCCTCGATGCGGTGAAGCATCTTGCCTCCCCACTCCACTCCGGTTCGTGCCCTGCCAACTTCGAAACCGAGCAGCCAGTCCACATTGGCGAAAACATACTTCTCATCATCGGTGACGGCAAAGGGTCGAACCCCCTTGCTGAATGGGCCCACCTTGCCGATGATCCTATTGGTGGCGGTGTCCGCAATATAGACGTATGGCAAAGTTAGAACCTCCAGATACACACGCGTCCCGCCGGGATTCATCCAGGTGTTGTGAGGACCGATGGTGGCTATCGGATGGTCGTCGTAGTTCTTACCTCGGCCAACAGGGATCCTCGCAATCACTTCGCCATCGGAAGCGCGGATGACCCACCAGCTGTCTTCGTCCCGAAAGGGCACATAGAGAGTTTGGCCATCAGGCGTAATCGCCATGCTATCGGCATACTTTCCGTATTTCTTCCGCCAGACGATCGCATTGGTAAGCAGGTCCAGGCAGATCAGTTCGTCTTTTCGAATGGAGCTCACGTAAAGCCTGCCGAGTTGGACACTGGCGCAGATGCCCTTATAGCCGCCCGTTTCCGGAATATCGATTCTGCCCAGCAACTTGTGGCCAGCGTTGATATCGTAGACGCTGATTCCAGAACGATCGGTGACATACAGCAACCGTTCCAGGCTGTTCACGACTGTGCCCTGGTAGCGCTGGTCAGCAGCGGCCACGGCTGGCAGCATCACCAGCCATGCAGTTAACACAAGGGCGATCCTCATTCGTGTCACTCCCAAAACTCGAAGGGCCAGCCGACCTGCGTCGCTTGGAATTCCTCAAATCTCAAGAAACCCCGGAAATGCCCCAGCAGAACAATTGAACCTGGATATTGACAGGGTGCCCAGGAACGCAGCGGTACCCACAAATCGATCCATCGCCCTCAAGCCTTAGGGCCTCAAGCAGCTGACTGTCCGTGATCTCGTCAAAGTTGTGGGCCCTCCTTGTGGTCAGGCATCCTGAACAGGTCTGACATTCAAGTTCAGCAGTCTGCGCGTCAGCAAGGGGGCTTTGCCTCACGTCTTGTGAGATTTTGACGTGATCACTCTGGTTGACTGCCTTGATTACGTTATCGTTGTTGTTGATTTTCCCAACATCCGCTAATATTTAGCTATCCACTAACCGTGAGGTAGTCTAAGCAGCTTCGCCAAAGACTGGGAACGTACCGAACGGTTCGTTTCACCGTTCGAACCTTTCGGTTTTTTTTAAACCCACAATGTTTCCGATAGCCTCCGAATCCAAAGATGAATTAACCGTTTCTGCGGAAGAAGTCCGTGCGGAATTAGATGCCGTTTTTCGAAGCCCTCCCTTTAGGCGCGCGGAACGCAGCCGTGACTTCCTCAGTTTCATCAGTGAGCTGACGCTTCAGGGAGACTCTGCTCGTATCAATGAATATTTGATCGGAAGCGAAGTGTTCCACCGGGGAAGGGACTATTCGACCGCCGAGGACTCCATCGTCCGCCGTCAGGCGCTTGAGCTACGCCAGAGGCTGGATCGCTACTACGCCAAGGAAGGCCGCAATGATCCCATCCGAATCGAACTGCCCACCGGGCACTATGTGCCGGTTTTCCGACGCCAGTCAGAAACACTTCCCGATAGCATTCCTCGATTTGTTCCAAGACACCTGCAACGTTTCAACTTCCGGAAGGCCAGTCTAGGTATTTTGGCTGGCTTGGCTGTATTTTCTATCGGATGGATAGTCGGCCGATGGCCTGCCGCTCAAGTTTCTCCGACGGTTCTGAGCTTGGATCCTGTCGCGCGCGAGGTATGGAACCCTTGGCTAAACGACAGTAGCGGAGTGGTGATCTGCTTTAGCAATCCTAAGACTGCCGTGGTCCGTCACTCTTTGCAACAGACGGAACCAGATCTGACTGCTAACATCCTCCCAGTGTCTTCAGTCGCCGAAGAAGGATTCCGGAATGTATTCGACTTTCCGCCGGGAGGCGCCCTCTATCTGTATCCGAGCAAGGTTCAAACAAAGATGGGAGAAGCCATCAGCGCGGTCCATTTGGCTGCTTTCCTCGGCCGGGCGGGCGTGGCCATCCAGGCGACCGAGAGTCGGTTGGTCAATTGGGATTATTTGCGGAAGAGAAACTTCATTCTACTTGGCAATAACCAAGCGAATGCCTGGCTCGATCCGATACTGCACAAGTATCCTTTCAAGCTGGGCCATGCGCAGGCAAAAGCCCAGATGCCCGTGGGACTGGGAAACAGGCGACGCCATATTCTCAACACCTCCCCCTTGGCGGGTGAGATGGCTGAATATGAGAATCATGTTCCAAAGGACGAGAATGAACCAAGCCAGGTGTTCGCCCTCATCTCGATGATCCCTGGCCTTGGAGACGGGCGAAAACTGCTGCTGATCAACGGTCTTGATACGCAGGTCACGCAGATGGCGGTTGAGTTTCTAACCGACTCCAAACGCCTGGCGAACCTTGTCTCGCGCTTCCGGCAGGCGGCGCCTGATCATCATGGCCCCTGGCATTTTCAGGCTCTCATTCGAGCCGAGGTGCGTGATCAAATTCCTACGCTGGCTGAGCTGGTTGCTTTCAGGGTCTTGTGATCTGCTCGGTTCGCGTCAGCTGTATCGATGAAGCACTGGTTTGGATTCGGGATTGGCATGTTCCCGTAGTTGTTGCTTCCCGCAGTGATCAACCGCGACATTTTGTATTTGTACTGCCATCGCCGTGGAACCACGCTAGTCACTGAGACGGAGGCGAAGTTTGGCGGCGCATCGAGACCTTGACGAATTGAAAGTAATCCCTCCATCGACGCTTCCCTGGGCCTCTCCGCCTGCCAGCGCATGCCGCATTTAGTCTATTTACAACCCAGTATGGCTTTGTGATAGTTTCAATGTCGCGTAGAGATCGTTAATTCTCTTACCGCGCCTTCCAATCTTCAACCTCTCGGAAAAGAGCCATGCAGAGCCCAGCCAGGGCCAGCGGGCGGATGAAAACCATCCAGTTTGCGGTTTTCCTCGTTTACCTCGCCCTCGTGTTTCATCACTACTTCTCCAAAGCTTCGCCCGTCACTGCGGATCTTTCACAGATTGCCGCTCTCACGCTCTCTTCCCTGGCCCGGTACGTGGGGGTCTTCCTGGTCAATGCGGTTGTGCTGCTACCGCAGAAGGAACTGCTGGACGTCGGTCTGGCTCTTGCTTTTGTTCTGGCGGCCTATGGGTTGGGCCGGAAACTTTTGCGCGCGGGGGGGTACCTTTTCCAATTCATCCTAGAGGAATGCGCCTTCGCCACTGCGGTGGGCTTAATCGTTTTTGCCACGATCGGGTTCTTGCTGGGTGTGGTAGGCGGGATTTACAAGTTCGCGTTGGTCGCGATCGTGATCGGCTTTGGCTTGTACGGACTGCCGGAGATTCGCAAGCTTTTTCAAGCGGTGTGGAATCAGCCTTGGCTGCAACTGATCGGCAGGAACGGGAGGGACACATGGACCTATCTGCTAATGCTTTTGACCACGGGCTACATCCTGGTGTTCGTGAGTATCGCGTTTGTCGGCTGCCTGCTTCCGGAAATCGAGTTCGATCCGCTCATCTACCATCTCACCGGACCCAAGCTGTATTTGGAGGCTCACCGCATTCTGGATGTCCCGGAAATTCTTGAACTGGCCTGGCCCAAGAATATCGAGATGCTCTATATCTTTGGGTTGGCGCTGCATTCCCAAATCACGGTCAAGTTCATTGATTTTTTCATTGGAATGCTTCTGCTGCTTTCTATTTTCGCTGTGGGCAGACGCTTCTTTAACGCCCAACTGGGTTTGATCGCTGCGGCGCTTTTTGTGTCGGTTCCCGTAGTGTTGTTTGAACTGCGTTCCGTCTATGTAGATATCCCAATCGCGTTTTTCTGCTTTCTGAACGTCTACGCTGTGATTCTCTGGATGCAGGGCGCCGGCAGAAAATGGTTGATCCTTTCGGCCATCTTTCTGGCAATGGCAGCCGGGGCCAAGTACAACACGCTTTTCAATGTGGTTGCGGCGACGGCGTTGGTTAGCTACCAGTGGAGATTCCGTCAGAAGCTTTCCACAGTCCGCGTTTTGCTTCGCGCGCTGGCTTACGCAGGCGTTGCTGGCAGTGGACTTGTTCCCTGGCTGATTTTGACTTACACGTACACAGGCGATCCGTTGTTTCCTTATCTTTCCGGGGACCCGTTGTTTTCTTTCTTCAGGAACTGGTTCCCTTCGGATCGATGGGAGCTGTACAACCCGGCTGTCGTCAATTCTGGCGCGCATCGCTGGGGCTTGCCACTCAACTGGAGCAATCTTATCCGGACGCTTTGGGAGATGCATTGGGATGGCCTGCGATTCTGTGGCCGACCGGGTCCCTTCTTCGTGCTCTTAGTGCCTCTCTTGATCGTTGTCCACAGGCTCCATCCGATTCTGGCGCGCTTTCTTGCTTACTCGGCCATTTACCTGGGTTTTTGGATCGTCACGACGCCGGCCAACCGCTATCTGATCCCGGTGATGCCCTTGATGTGCCTTGTCTGTGCGGGGTTGCTGCAGAGCTTCCTGCAAGTGCAGACGCGCGTGCAGCGAGGGGGTCGTGCCATTGTGGTGAGTTGCCTGATGCTGATGGCCTTCTACAATTTGCCTTTCTTCTTCTACTTACGGCAAAACGGCAAAACCTATTTCAGCCCGGTGCTGGATACCTACGCCCGAAAGTTTTTTGTGGAACCCTATAGCCGCGAGAATTACCTGGGCCAGTTTCTCTGGAGTTTCCCGGCAATCAACTTCGTGAACTCTTTGCCGGAGGTGAGCCGGGTCCTGTACGTGGGATTTCACGATGGCCCTCCTCTCTATTACGCCAATTTCCCGATGGTGTACAACGAACTCAAGGTGTACAACCAGTTCGTTCAAGAAAGCAGTACGGCCAGACTCTTGGGACTTCTTCAAGAGAACAACATTTCTCACGTGATTGTCGAGCAGGCTCACGGTATGGGTTCATGGCTCACCTCGCCACGGTCGGGCTTTGTTCATGAGCATTTAAAGCTGCTGTGGAAGAAGAACGCGGTTTCGGTTTACCAGGTGAGCCTGAAGCCGCTGCCGAAGGAAGAGTATGAGGTCTGGAGCTATCTGCCTGAACAGATGCTCGAGGCCCGCGTCACCTGCAAAAGAGGCTGGCGCGTCCACCCGCCAAGCACTTACCTGGGTGTCTTTGCAGCGTTCACTGAGCCCCGGTTTTGTGTCGTCACTCTGGACCGGCACCGAATCCGAATTCCACTGGATATTCCCAACGAGGCAATTCTCCAGTTTGGTCTGGGCGTGAGAAGGCACACGCTGTCGACCGGCTTCGTCTGCAAGGTAACCGTGAGAGATGCCTCAGGGGTCGATCACCGAGTCTTTTCTCGGTATCTGAACCCCGGGGTGCGGTTCGATGATCGCGGCTGGCAGGACGAGATTGTGGATCTCAGTTCATTTGCCGGCCAGCGCGTCGAGTTGATCCTGAGCGCGAAGGCCGATTCCCGGGTGCAGCCTGTCGATTTTCCGCGCGAGATTCCAGACGGCCTGGTGCTCTGGTCTGAACCTCAGATTCTCAAATATAGATTGCAGCGTGTGGATCTGACACAGCGTCTAGATCGATTCTTGCTTGTGCCTGGGGAAAGTCGGTCGCTGCCCTTGAGTGTCGATGCCGAGATGTCAAATCCGGAGGGGAGTTCGACCAACAAGAACACACTGGTCATCGAGCCGGGAGGAGAAGCCCATTACCGGACCTTCATGCCACGTAAAGTGCGACTCGGCTTTCAATTGAGCCGGCGCGGCTGTCGCGGCAAAGGTACCTGGGTCGAGATTCTGTGGGAGCGTAGCGGTACCGTCCGTACGCTTTTTCAGAAAGCTCTCTCCCCAAGCTGCTCTGACGCACCAGAGACAACATTCAGCAAAGAATGGATAGATCTGAGCGAGTTCTCCGGGCGCACCGGCACGCTAATTTTCCGCTCCAGCGCAGTCTCGGAAGAACCCGAAGACATGCACGTGGAATTTCACGATCTGACGCTGGAAAAGTAAATCTACGCCAGCCGTCAGGGTCAAACATCCAGGTTGATCCTCGCATCTTCAGGCACTACATTGCGCACCGAGGAACGAGCCTCGCTGACATAGCACCGGCCACATGGCCGCGGCCCTCCGGAAACTGATGCCATGCTTCCAAAGTTGCTACTTTCATTTACAGTTCCCAATGCACCACGCAAGCTTGCATCATCGGCGATACACGCGCGCCTCGCTAGCCCTTGGCCGCCTTGGCCTCATGAGTAGCTTTTCCATCAAAGTCGAACCCGGGATAAGTAATGCGGCTGTGATAAAAGCTGGACAGGGTTTCGAGGAAACTGAAAGTCACGCGCTCAAGTTCAGCCAGCGTGATTTCACAATCTGAGAACTGCCCGTCTTCGGCTGCAGCCGAGACGATCTTTCGAATTAGCTCCAGCAATCTCTCCTGCGAACGGTCATTCAAAGTGCGGGCTGAGGCTTCGACCGCATCCGCCAGCATGATGATTGCCGCTTCCTTGCTCTGCGGCTTCGGGCCCGGGTAGCGGAAGCGGTCTTCCTGCACGTTAGACTCTTCCCCGCCCGCCAGTGTGCGTGCCTTGGCGTAAAACGGGACCAGAAGCTTGGTCCCATGGTGCTGGGGAATGATGTCCACAATGGCAGGCGGCAGTCCAGCCTGCTCAGCAAGGCGGATTCCTTCGGTCACATGCCCAGTGACAATGCGAACGCTCTCCTCCGGGTGGAGCGGATCATGCGGATTCTCTCCTTGCTGATTTTCGATGAAGTACTCCGGCTGAAGGGACTTACCAATGTCGTGATAAAGACAAGCCACACGAGCGAACAACGGATTCAGACCGATGGCTTTGGCGGCTCCTTCAGACAAAGTGCCCACGGCAATGCTGTGGTTGTAAGTTCCCGGCGCCTTTAGAATGAGCTGGCGCAGCAGCGGCAAATTCACATTGCCCAACTCGGAAAGGCGAATTTCAGTCGTCACCGAAAATAGACGTTCACAGAGAGGCAGAGCGAAGACCAGCAAGCCGGCGTTGAGCGGGCCCGACAGAAAAGCGAGAAGCGCTCCAAAAGCTCCGGCGCTCCAGTTCAATGGCGCCTGATTTGACGTCTGGACAAGAACGAACAGCCCGATCGCCCCCAGCCCAAGTTTGAAGCCCGACATCACCACCCCAACGCGCTGGGCCGATCTGGCCACGGCCAGGATCCCCAACAAATTCATCATCAGGATGTAGAAGAAACCGTGGATGTCATTGTCCACTGCCAGCCCTGCCAGGCTGTTGAAGAAGACTAGAAACAGCAGAGCAACGCGTTCCCCGGCCAGTAGTGTGATAAGCATGGCGCCAAAGGCGAAAGGCAAAGCAAAAAAGAAGTAACTGCTGTTGTCAAATGGAGAAGCGATAAACCGGCTGCTGAGAGCGCCGCAGACGAACCAAACTGCCTTGAGCAGGACGAGATTGCCGGCCAGGACCACACCCAGCAGGACGGCTAGCTTAGCGTGGCTCCACTGCTGCCGGGGAAGCAGGCGAAGAAAATAGGCCCACATTCCGAGAGTCGCGGCGATGAGACCCGCCAAGCTGGTGACCTTCCGAAACGAAGAGGCGTTCAACCCGGCTTCCCGAATCGCGTCAATCTGCAGGAGATGCTCCGCGTGAATTTCGTCGCCTTGCCGGACAATCACCTTCCCTTTTTTTAGCTGGCGCAGAACTGGATCGGCGTTCGCCGCAGCCTCCGCTTGTTGCGCCTCGGTAGCCTGCAAGTCGAAAGTCAGGTTGGGTTCCACCAGGCGGCTGAGCAGGTTCTGAGCGATGAAATGCGAACGCCTGGCAACGTCAGGGCTGGTTCTCACCCAGGCTTCTAATCTGTCAATGGTCTGCTGCAAGGTGAGCAGTTGATCGAACGATCGAATCGTTTCTTTGCTCGTTGCTTCGGCGGCTCTGAACTGCGTCTTGCCTGCAACGAGGCTTTTTTCATCTTCGACAATCAGAAGAGTGGCTGCCTGTTTCAAGGCATTGGCCAGCACCTGCTCCAGCCGGGGCTGAAAGCCTTCGGCCAGCAAGTAATCCATCGCCTCGTCGTTTAGCGGTTTCACCATGACCGGGGAGATCTTCTCCAGTATTTCGCTTTGCACTGCAGCAGGCAGTTGGCTGAAGCGCCCCTGCCGGCGCATCGCCTTTGGAGCGGACTGCAGCCGCGTTCTGCACTGTTGAAAAGCTTCTGCCAGTTGCGTGGCTCGTTCGGAGCTCCGCGAGGGCGTATGCTGATAAGTTGGCAAAACCTGGTCCCGCGCCGCAGCGCGGGCTGCTTCGCTGGCTTGTTCATCCTTGAATACAAGGTCAGTTGGCGCGACAACTCCGGCGTGTGCAATGTCTCCGACTGAGTAATCTGGGATGGGCGGGCCGGAATAGCCTGCCAGGAGAAGCGCAAGAAAAATCGACAGCGCAGCCAGCAGCAGCGTCCCACCCGCCAGGTGCTTGAAGGTTGGAGGAGAGTTTTTCCCTGGCAGGGTCCACCTTGAGAAGGTTGCTCGCGGCTCAGGAGTCTTCATGATTCTTGATATTGGAGGAATCGAGTAACACTCTGCATCCAGCCTTCGGGACCCGCCGGCGCTCGCCTCACATAAGGAATCCGTCTCAGCACCTGTGCATTGAAACCTCCGTCTGGATTGGCCATCAGGATGGGAACGTCAACGCTCTCCAGCAAACTCAAGTCATTCTCGCAGTCGCCCAGGCCGATGAAAGTCTTAATCTCCTGGGCGGCCCGGTAAAACCTCATCAGGATGCGAGCGGCGCGCCCTTTGTCCGTCCTTCCCGTGAGGTGACAGAAGCGCCCGCCTTGAACAATCTTGCATCCCCTCTGCGCTGCCAGGCTTTTCAGATTCGTCATCTTCGCAGGCGAGGTCCTTCCCAAGATGAGGAAAGGCTCATCGTACTCTCGCCGGGCTGCCAGCCGCGCCTGTAGCTGGTTAAGGTCCGTGTGCCGGACAATCTGATCCTCGTCCATCTCGTGGAAGCCGATCAACGAAATGTCCGCTTCAGATCGAATCTCGTTGAGGACCTGGACTAGGTCATCGTAGGGACGGCCCAATTCCAAGCAGGCATATTCGTCACAGGAGCGAAAAGGGGCCTTCCATTGGCGCATGCAGGCTTCCTGAAAATAGCCCTGAGGAACAAAAATTGCGCTGCCGTTCTCTACGATAAACGGGTCGGCCAGTCGCATCATTTTGCGGTAGTACTCGATTTCTGCCCGGGTCTTGCTGGAAGCCAGAATCAGGGGGATGCCACGGTCGCGAAGTTCCTGCAACAGAGGCTCCACGTCGGCAAAGGTGTAATCGTGATGCCGGAGGAGCGTGCCGTCGAGATCGCTGAAAATGGCAACTTTGGGTGGCATTGTTCTCTTTGGAGGCAAGGTTCAATTGTTGTCGGCTTCAACGGCACTGTTGAGCAAGCTGAAGAAATCGGGTATCGCAGCAATCACGCGATTCCAATTGGGGATCAGCGGAACACCCAGAGGGTCTTCGAGGAAGCTGCGCCGAGCCAGGTTGATGCCCTTGGAAAACGCTGCCACGGCGATTTCTTCGGCATGGCGGTCGAAGGTCAAACCATTGATGAGCGCATCGGCATGATAGCGTTTCAGAGTGTCTTCTGCCATGCGCACGTAGCGGGCCAGCAGCGAGTTGAACGTTCCATCGTCGAGCACCACGCCCTCGGCGGCCAGAGTGCGAAACAGGTTCTTGCAGATGTCCACTGTCATCTTGAGGAGACCCTTTTCTGGATCGTCCGGGGAGAGAATCTGGTGCTTGTGCTCATAGCTGTCGCAGAGATCCACCTGGCAAATGCGCTTGGTGGCGCAGTTCCGAAACACCTCCGCCAAAACACCAACCTCCAGGCCCCAATCGGGTGGAATGCGGTTGGCTCGCGCGAGATCAGCTTTCATAGCAAACTCGCCCGCCAGGGGGTAACGGAAGCTGTCCATGAAGACAAGCACCGGGATGGGACCGAGGACGCTGATCAGGGAACGGAGGAGCGGCGTCACCAGCAGACGCGTAGCCCGCCCGTGCATCCGGTCGGTAACGCGCGCGTAATATCCTTTGCAGAACTCGAAGTCGATGCTTGGATTCGCAATCGGATAGACCAATCGGGCCAGCAGGTCCCGCCGGTAGTTGACGATGTCGCAGTCATGCAAGGCGATGATGTCGCTCTGCTGGCTAGCCAGCACGTAGCCATAGGCAATCCAGCAAGCACGCCCTTTGCCGGGCAGGCCAATGCCCAGATCGTTTTCCTGCAGCATCCGACAAAGGCCAGCGATCTCCGGACCCTCGTTCCAGATAATCCGAACCCGTTGCGGCAACTTTGCGAGGTGGTCTCTGGCTCTGGAAAACTGAGCGGCATCGGCTCCCCCCAACGTTAGGATGACCTCGCGGAGGTAATTCGCGCCGCGGAGTTCCTGAATGATTCCCGGCAGAGCGCCTGACTCAAACTCGCTATACAGTGCCGGGAGCACCAGCGCAATGGGGCGTTGCTTGCCGAAGGCTTCGAGCTCACTCTCGATCTTGTGGCCGTTGGCCCGCCCCAGCCGGTGCAACGTGGCCACCACTCCGCTTTGGTAGAAGTCTGACATGCTGCCACCTCCTCTGCGGGAATCGCGTTCTTTCTCCTTATCATGGAGTCTGGAGATTGGACATTTTGAGAGCCCGAAGCGCCAGCGAGGGATCCGCCTAGACCCGTCGCTTGCGCTCCGGGCTTTCAACCACCCGCCTCGCGATGACCAACTGACGTTTCGTGTCAATTCTGGGTTCTGGCCGCACGGAGCGCAGTTTTGACCCTCTCGTGGATGGAGAGGCGCGTCTATCAGAAAACCTGTAGTTATTCACGCCGACGAAAATGTCCAGTCTCCACATGGAGTGGCAGAGGGAGGCGCCAAGTTCTCGATGCCCTAATCCCCCGGCAGTCTCCTAGTCGAGCTGTAGCAGTTTTTCAGGAGCTTACTTCCTGGTTGTCATGCTTTCCTTGCAAAGGTGCCGAGCCTGGTGGTGTTTTGCCTGTTCTCTTTGGCCCGAGCCTTGTACACCGGCCATATCGAACTCAGCTCACGGTCCACGTCTTCTCGACTGACCTGTTTCCTTCGCATAGACCCACGTCGAATCTGACCTCAAGACGGTGCTGACTCGCCTCATACACTCGAAGCCGCCAGCCGGAAGTGAGACGAAGAGGAAGCTCCGCGGAACAATGCTCCCGACAAACGTGAGCCGAACGCTCCCAACAGTCCTGGCAATGTGTCAGCTCAGACCCGCAAATTCAGCGATTCAAGATCTCTCAGATCGCTGCGTATTTCTGTCAGAGACCCTCGACTCTAAGACCCTGGCGGCCTTCTTAATGCGGCTGGACGTGTGGTTAACTCGGGAATACTGAAGAGCTCTGCTTTTTCACTTTTTCCCTCGAAGCCATCGAGAGTGTCTTTTTCTTTGTAATATTTGCCTGCCTTTGTCAGCTCCTTCGAACCATACTTCGTATGACAGAACAGACAGGACTTTCCTGTTTTCTTCGCGTCAGCCGGTTTGGAAAAACTAAAGGGTTTCGACAGGGTAATTGCCGCTAGGAGAGCCATTGTCATTATCAGTAACCTTACCCCGCTCATTCTCTATCGCCCTCCTCGGCTGCGTCTGGTCCTGGATCTTGGATTCCTGCAAAACTGCGCTGGAGTCAAATAGCGATCACTCCTCCGGATAGGAATTGTGGGGGCGTGACTCCAGGCGCCTTTTGTTCTGGGAGCCGTTCCGCTTTGACGATGAACCGTTTTGGCGCGCTTCCCACAAAGTAAAATGGGTAGCAAGTAACTAATGTCAAAGTGGGATGAAGCGAAGCCTTCAGCACCTGAACATCAGTGGGGTCGACAATTTCAACGGCTTCCACACGGTATTGAAAAACTCCTCTTGTTGTGGTGAGGAGAATTCGATCGTTCCTGGAGATCTTTCTCAGGCCCCGAAAAAAGCTGTCCCGGTGGCCGGCGATGCCGGTGTTGCCCAGCTCCCACGGCAGAGCAGTCCCTTCAATGTGACCCGCAGCACGGTTGAGAGTCCATTCATCAGTTCCTGCCAGCACGATGACCGATAGGTCGATGGCCGGAATTTGCAGGCGTCCAATGGGCGGAAGAGTGCCCGAAGGAAGTGTTTGTTGGCGCCTGTGCGGACGTTGAGTTGCCCATTCGTTTGTGTTTGGAGGCGTCTCTTCAGCGGCGGCGGGCTCGTTAGGAGCTGCACTGCCCGGCTCCCTCGCGGGAACCAAAGAGCCAGGAACGTCTGGTGATTCTCCTTGTGCCAAGTAAGCCAGAAATTCCTCGGCTGAGGCTGTTTTGCCTTTCAGCGATCGATCAAACGACCAGTGCGCGTAGGCTTGGTAAAAACGCGAATAGAGAAGGTTGGCTCCGTACATCGCTACTGCCAAGAAGCCAATCAGGAAAAATACGCGCTCAACGCGCCGAAGTCTTGTGTTCACCGTTACCCCTCATCACGCAGTCCCGCATGGCTTTTTCTCCCAGGCTGGCTGCAGGTCTGCTGGACTTCTCGCCTTTTGGTTACCAACCATTCCATGAGGCAATACCTGCAAAAGCGGGCCTGAATCAATCGCGCTGCTTAGTGTTCCATTTTCGAATGACCCGCAGGGTTAGGGCCAGTCCTGCCGACGCGATGCCGATGAAGCCCACCACCGGAAGTGGGCTGGCGGTCTTCGGCATAGTTGAAGTGGCGGTTTGTTTCGGCTCATCGATGGCTGCTGGTTGAGTGTTCGTTGTCGCTGGGGCGCTCGCCGCTTCCTTCGGCTTCACTTCGGAGGTCTTGGACGGCGATTCGACAGAATTACACGCAACGCTCACTGACAACAGCAGCAACAACAGACAGGCACAACCGTATTTGCTAAAACTCTTCATCTTTCTTACCTCCGCTTTAGGAATCGATCGCCCAGGACAGGCGCGAATGGGCCTCGACTGAAATTCAGCGCCTGGGTGATTTGTGTTTTTCAGGGGATTGTAGAGGCTCGACGAGAGAGTCGCTCGTCGTGGGCTACCAGTCCCGACCTTTGGTTCCGTAGAAGCAAGGGAAGCCAGATCGTCTCGATCTTGCATAGCGGTTTTAACGCTGTCTGACAGCTCGTATGATCAAGCCGAGCCCGACCGAAAACGAACCCATCAATCCAACCAGTGGGAAAACACCGGCCGTTTCTGGAAGCGTCCTGGCGACCTCTGTAGGTTTGACTTCTGCCGTCGTTTCCACCCTCTTGGTTGCGGTTACCGGCTCAGGGTTCGGCTTCTCTTCGGTGATAACTGTGGTCTTGAATTCCTCTGGCTCAGGTGCATCCGGCGTTGGCGGGGGCACCGTAAGTTTGGCCTCCATCTCCTCAGGTATTGCGGGGACGGGCGTCTTCATGCGGGCGGCGATTTCGGCGGCCCTTTTCTTGGGGTAGGCGAACTCATGACCATAGCTCTTGCCAGGGTAAAACCAGGACCTCAAGGCAACCGGGTAGTCCTCCGGCATTTCCCAATAGCCAAATTCAGTTTTGCCTGTCGGTTCGAGCCGATAATTAGGGATAGCCAGAATGGTGGCGTACACGTGCGTTTCATCCTCGTTCAAGACTCGCACGATGTGCCGGTCGGAAAGTGAATTCACCAGCTTGAAGACATAGGTCCCTGGCGGCAATGTCGCTCCCGGTACCCACATCGTCTCGCCTAGGGTTACCGTTGTTTTCTGGTTCCAGCTATCAGCGTGGGCGCTCAATGGGAAAACAAACGAACACAGCAGAACCATACAGCCTGCAATTCCAACCGCTTTGACATTTATCATGATTCCTCCCTTAGTAAGGTCTTATTGGTAGGAGCATTTTCCAGATCGCGCTGTCCGCTATTGGATCGTGAAGATCACGCGTTCCAAAGCGTCATCCACGAAAAGGAGGTCGACGCTGCAAATGCTCCGATAGATGAACTGACCGGCAACGCCGTTTTTTCAAGCTCGGCCTCCAAACGACAGGATATGGCTTCGAAAGGTGGGCGACAATACAGGCAAGAGGGGATTCTTCTGGAAAAAGTCGGGTAGGACAGCGAGTCCTGTCTCCCGGTTTGAGCCCTAGGCGGTTCGGCCCCTTCCCCTGGGATCCAGACTAACCCGGTCACGTTGCTTTGTCGGATCGGGCAGCAGTTCATCGAGGTGCATTCCCGAGAGGAGAGTAGGTTGGGTGGGAAAGCAGAAGTCTTTGAGAGATGATCTTCTTGCGAACCGCGTAGAGCACGATTTCGGCGGTGTTGTGCGAATCGAGTTTCTGCATGATATGAGTCCGATGGGTCTCGACGGTGTAATTGCTCAAGTTGAGCAGTGCCGCTACGTCCTTATTAGATTTCCCTTCGGCCAAAAGCTGCAATACTTCTTTCTCGCGCTCGGTTAGTAAACCGTAGGAGTCTTGGAGGCCTTTCTGTTGCAATTGCCGCACATAATCTTCCAGCAGCGTTTTGGCAATAGCGGGACTGAAAAACGGCCGCTTTTCTGCGACGGCTTGAGCGGCGCTCGCAGATCGGCCTCGGCTGAATCTTTGAGAAGATAACCTTTGGCGCCGGCGGTGAGTGTTCGCACCAAATAGCCTTCATCGGAATACATGCTCAGAATGATAACGCCAACGGCTGCATTGCGCTTAACGATCTGAGCTGTAGCCTCAATACCGTTTAGTTGCGGCATGGCAACGTCCATAATGACCACGTCGGGGGTGAGTTCCCCAGCCAGCTTGACGGCGTCTCTGCCGTTTGCGGCTTCGCCTACCACTTCCATCTCGGGCTGACGATCCAATAAGAAGCGCAGGCCCTTCCGAACCACGCCATGATCATCGGCCAACAGGATTCGGATTTTACTCACGAACTCACCTCCGGCAGCAAAGGGATCACGACCTTGAGCAGTGTGCCTTGCTGGTGATGGGAGGATATCGTCACCCTTCCGCCCAATTCCCGTACGCGTTCTTCAATTCCGATTAACCCCAGGCCCTTTCCAGACGTCGCTTCAGGCGGAAACCCCACGCCGTCGTCCTGCACTGTCAGGGAAAGGCGCTCCTTGTCTCCCTGTAAAGTGATGCGAACGCTTTTCGCCTGGGAGTGCCGCACAATTGGTCAAGGCCTCCTGAACGACCCGGTAGACGCAAGTTCGTTGGTTGTCTGTCAGATGATCGAGTGTACCGTCAATTCGCGCTTCGACAGGTACGCCGCTGTGCCGGGAGAATTCCCGGGCCTGCCAGTTCAGCGCCGGCGCCAAGCCGAGATCATCCAGCATAGAAGTCTAGCCTGCCGCTGGAGATTGGATGTTTAGAGCCTGAAGCGCTAGCGAGGGATTCGACGATACCCGTCGCTTGCGCTCCGGGCTTTCAAGCGCCGCCTCGCGGTAGCAAACTCACGCTTCGTTGCTATTCTAAGTTCTTGCCGCGCAGGCTAGAAAGCCTGCGCTACACTTTGCGACAGAACTAGATCGCAAAAAGCTGGCCTCATACCCACATGATCGAAGCCGGCAATGGCTAATCGGCAATTGAAATCCACTCTCGGTCTCAGCGCCTCTGCGGCTAATTGCGACCATATCGTAAAGGGCCGCCATTCTTACTGATAGCTCGTTGTGTTTTGATGTGCTTTGATGAACAAGGATTGGAGATCGGCCAGAATAGCCGGGTCGCCTTTGGCTAAACCAGCAGTCACACCGTCGCGAGCCGCCAGCATCTCTTCAAAGGCTTTCTTAAGATTGGGATCGGAAGTTTCGTTAGCCGCCTGCTGTAGCTGACTAAACAACTGATAGGACAGTTGTCCGGCAATACCATAATTCTTGCGGGTCGTTTCCAGATATGTGAGGCCCACCAGGTCACGGATCTGACTTAGCTTACTTTTGAATTGCCAAGAAGTGATGTTCTGCTGGGCGGTTTGTAACCGAGCGCGAGTTTTTCGTAGCTCTGAGTACTGAGGGGCAAATCCAACCAGAAAGGCCGAGACCAATAGTCCGATCCAGCAGATGATCTTGCTTTTTCTGCTCATGATTCTCCTCCGGCTTCTAACCGTTAGGAGCACGGCATCTTGCACGCGGATTGCGCCAGCGCAAAAACTGTTTCCAGTCCTGATCCTGATTTACGGCATGACCAGAAATCTGAATCAATTGGGTTCCTGAAGTTCGACGTTATCGGCCCTCTTTGTTCTTCAAGTAGTCCTGCGCCTCACGCGGTTCCGGCGATTGCGCCCCGGCCTGACGCCACTGCTCCTCGAACTGATCATAGAGCTTAACCGCGCCTGGCGTGTCTCCGCTCCGTGCGGCGGCGCGTGCCGCGCCCAGCAATGAACGCGCGCGATTCGGATGCCGCAGCAGCGAAGTCGCAAACTGCTCAGCGGCTTCTTTCGGACGTTGTGCGCCCAAGAGAATCTCACCGAACAATTCGTGCGCAGGTTTAATCACAGGCGGCGGCCCCGGCGGTGGTGGCGTCGCTTCTTCCAGCGCCGTGGCCTTCCGCATAATTTTGATCGCCTCGTTGAGATCGCTCTTCGTGGCAGCAGCCACTGCTTTGATCTCTAGCTCCTGAATCTCCGTCATCCTCACCAACTCCGCGATGAATGGCTCCTGCGCTCCGGACGCCTTTTTCCGGATGGCGCGCAACGCGACCAAGCTCTGTTGCGCTTCGGGCAGGCCCCGCGCGGCTGCGGCCAGACCGCGCGCGAAGTGAGCCGGGATCTCCGCGACGACCGCGTAAGCTTGCATCGGATTGGAACTGCCACCGGTCTGAGCTTTTGCCTCCCCGGCCTTCGCTGGCGGCAGTAACTGCTCCGCTAAATCCCACCGCTCGGTCTCCACCACAAAAGTTGCCGCCATCGCGGCATGGGTGAAAGTGCCGAACATCAAGTCGCGCGGATCATCTTTGGAAAATTGGGCGAGGCTCTCTCGCATCAGCGTGAGCAGTTCTCTCGCCTTGTCGTAGCGGCCTTGCTGCAGGCAGACGTACATCAGCCAGTGCAGGCTGTGATAATCGCGTTCACCTATGGACACATTTTTGTGCTTCACCCACTCGTCTGAAGCCGCCCAAGACGCTTCGTTCGATGCGGCGGCTTCCGGCCACATGCCGAGTTGCAGGAAGATGTGCGAAGGCATGTGCAGTGCGTGGGGGGCGGCGGGAGCGATTTCGGCGTAGCGCCGCGCTGCTTCCAGCGCCAGGCGGGCGTGTTCGGGGTCGTCATAAGCGTGGATGACATAGTGCGCCGCGCCGGGGTGATTAGGATTCTTCTTGTAAACCGACGCAGCGATTTCACCCGCGTGCAACCTCGTCTGCACACCGGCGGGGTCCTCCGGTCGGACCGTTCCCATCAACGCGAGTGCGTAAAAAAGCGCCGCCTCAGTGTCATCCGGGTAATCGCGGTAGATTTTTTCCATAGCCGCCGAATAGGCTTTGTCGCGCGCCGCCTTGTCGCCCTCGCCGTACAAGACTTCGACCGCTTGCAGCCAGGCGCGTTCACGCGGCGTCAGTTCCGGCGTGATTTTGATCTTCTCGATCACCTGGCGGGCGGCTTCAGTCTCCTGCGGGTCGCCCCAAACCGGATGATTGTGTGCCATCGCTTCGCCCCAGTAACCCATCATGCAGTTCGGATCAATTTGCGTGGCCCCGCGAAACTCCTCGAGAGCCACGGGATACCAGAACGAATGCAACGCGGCGACTCCGCGCAGAAAGTGAGACTGCGCCTGAGCAGAGCAGGTAGTTGAAAACTCGACCGTGCCGAGTTTACCCAGTCGGGCGGACTCATTCGGTTTGGCTGATTCAGGTTGCTTTTCGGCGGCACAGGCCGCCAGCATCGCCGCCACGAATGCGACCGGTAAGACTAACGCCCTGTGTAAAGATCGTGTCAATGACATGAGTTTCACCCAATTGGCTGCCTGCTAACTTCTCAAAAAACTGGGCCGCCCTGCCCTTTGGAATGCGGCGTGTTGCTGCTGCGAGTCAAAGCGCCGTCGTCGCTGCGGTCTGCCGGAGCACTCCAAGAGGCCGCCAATATTCCGCCAATATTCACCACCTTGCGAGAGTCGCCACTCGGAGTTCGACTTCAACTTTCAAAGGCTGTTCTTCTAACAAACCCGGCTTGACTCACCTGCTGTGGAAACATCATGTGGTCCTCACCTGGTCGGAGAGCAATACCATTTGGTCATTGTTTTGTCATGCTTTACTCTCAGCCGACGGCACACGCACCGGTTGCGGTCCGGCTAACAATCCCAATAGCACTCCGTAGAGGAGGTGTGCAACCAGACTGCTCATGATGTGCCACATCGGCCGTGGCGCCTTGACGGTAAAGAAACCAAAACCCATGATGGGCATAAGGAGTGTTTGGGCCAGGATCCATAGGATTAGTGCCCAGCATAGCCCTCTGAACCAAGGCCAGCCCAATAGCACCGGGTAGAGCAGAAAAATATAAATAAGCGGAAAGATAAAGATGCCATTGACAAAGTGCAGCATCATACCGACCCACCAACTTGGGCTCATCGGTTCAGGCATTTGATGGCTTAGCATCGACCCAATCAGGGCCGCCAAGTCCATCGCTGGCATGCCCACTCCCGGCGCGGCGTAGATCATGAGGGTCATCACTAGAGTACCGACCGCTCCTGCCACTAAAGCTCGCGAGACATGGGCCTTTCCATCATCGCCATGACTTAGCTCCAAAGGACATTCCTCTTGGTAATCTCGTTACACGCTAGCAGAGCAGACCGCTCCACCAGGGCGCTATAACCGGCCAAGTCCCCACTGACGCATCCCCTCTGCCACGCTCATCCGGGGGCTCAACACTTTGTCATAAATAGGGACAGTGTATTCCCGTCGCATCCCAAAAAGCGTGTGGGAACGGGATGAGTATCATCGCAAGAATAATGAACGAAGCGTAGCCGAGCCAGCGCCGGCCTGGGGTGAGCGACGTCAAATCGTTCAGTGGCGGCGTGCTTCGGCCCGCAATGAAAAACACAATGAGCGCCCACATCATCAAGCCCGGCCAGACGAAGATCGCCAGCAACAGCAGCGACCACATAGCCACTCGACTGATGATGATTCCGATGCGGCTACCAAACATGGCGCGGGCGATGTGCCCACCGTCCAGTTGCCCAATCGGCAAAAGATTCAATGCGGTAACGAGCAATCCGAGCCAACCAGCAAATGCCAATGGGCTGAGTCGCAGCAGGTGACCATACTCGAGAGCATCACCCAGCGAGAGCTTTGAAACTAGCGCGAATAACAGGGATGAACCCACCGAAGTCCCGCCGGCGCCGCTGCGAGGAACCGTAAACTCGCCAAGCAGCACCGATGACTGCAGCCCGAGCCAGAGTGCGGGGATAGCGACCGCCAATCCTGCCAGGGGCCCAGCTACAGCCACGTCAAAAAGCATGCGCCGGTTCTCCGCTGGCGAACGCATTTGGATGAATGCGCCAAAGGTGCCCAGCGCGAAAGGCACCGGAATGAAATAAGGCGGTGTCACCTTCATGCCGTGCAGCCGCGCCGTGAAGTAGTGACCCAATTCGTGGACTCCTAGGATCGCCAGCAGGCCCAATGAGTAAGGCAGGCCAGCGGCGAACCGCTCAGGCTCACGCAACAGGTTAACCCCCTGGTGGGCTGCCCCGGCCCAAGTCGTGGTCAATACCGTCAGACCAAACAGCAGCCAATGCACCCAGGGTCGAACGGGCCGTTCCAGGGTGGCTTGCTCGACCGGCTTGGGCACCAGTGCTATCGCCGCACCGTGTTGCGGGTCTTCCTGGATTAAGGGCACGGTCTGGTCAGAGAAGGCGCGCTTGAGCTTTTCATAAACGGTTGTGGCCCGGTCGCGTAGTTTGCCGCGAAACACCTTCACGCCCATTTGCTCGGTCGCAGCCTGTATGTCCATCACCTCTCTGACCGGCTGGGGTTGCTCCCCTTCATGTAATACCCGTGGCTCCGCTGCTTTGACTTCCCAGGTGTCCTCTGGAGGCCCACCTAACAACATCCAGAGGACACAGAGGGTGAGCATCGCCCCCATCCAAAACCACACCACAGTGGTAAGCAATCCACCGCCGGGAAGCAAAAACATGATGGCCAATGGTGAAAGAAGCACCAGGATTAGCAGTAGTCGCGACCAGTCGTCGCTTCGAATTCTGTTCATGGTCGTTCGTTGAGTTTCATTCGTCATGGCTTGTGGTCTCCTTCAATTATTTAACAGGTGCAGAAGTAGCAGGACAGTGTGCGGAGTCTAATCAGCGCCCCTCACCCTCCCCTCACCCCCGATCCCCTCTCCCCGCACGGGGCGAGGGGAGAGGACAGGCGAAAGTTGTGTCCTCGAACCACTGCTCGGACTAATAACACTCTAAGAATTGAGCGGCGAAGCATGCGCCTGTTTCAAAATGCTTTGCCACTGACACAAAAAGAGGGCAATGAGTCCCTTGAAATCTGACTTCATCTATTTCACCTCCTTGTCAATGAAGCGAATCTCAAATCGACAAACTTGCAAACAGCCCAAAGGCCTGCCCAACTGGACTGAGCACTGCGAGATCTTGGATGACTTCCCGTGGACTGAGCCGCGTGGTTACAGGAGCGGCGCATTCACCTTCAGGAGATCACGCACCGCTTTCGCACCTTCTGTCTTTTCCGCTGCCCTCACCGCCTCATCTCGAGCTTCCACAGAGAAGACCATGCCACGCAGGGTCACGTTGCCGTTCACGACATCCACAAAGATGGCCTTCTTGGGTGTGGCGGGTTCAGCGACCACCCTACGGCGCACTTCACAGTAGATTCGTAGGTCATCGACGGCGCCACCGACTTTCACGCATGAGCTTCTGCCCTGGCGCGCACGGCTTGTTCGTTGAGAGGCAGGTTGCGTGTAGAGCCGGCCTGTCCGGTAACAATAATTTCATTGACGACCACCTTGCGAGAGTCGCCCGCCCAGACACCGGCTCTCACTTTCAAAGGCTGTTCTCACAAATCTGGCTTCACTCACCTAAGTACGCTCATCGCGGCTCAATGACGATGAAGGAAGTGCTGCCACGACGATTGACGAGCAACAGCACTGATGCATTTCCAGCTTGCCGAGTGGCTTGCTCGAATTCAGCGACACTGGCAACCGGCTTGCGGTTCACTTCCTGAATGACATCGCCACGGCGCAGCCCGGCATCGGCTGCCGCGCCGGATCGGACTTCCGTCACCACGACCCCTCGCGTTCCGGTGGGTAGATCTAACTGCCGGGCGACCTGGGGTGTGAGCTCCTCTACCGCGACCCCTTGCAAGGCGCCACTGCGATCGCCTTCTCGAGATGCGCCAGGGCGTTGCGCTTCGGCCGGCATCTCGCCCAGCTTCACTGAAACTTCCCGCTCCTTGCCGTCCCGAAAAACTTTCAGACGAACGGTAGTCTCGGGAGCGGCCTGAGAAATTCTCAGGCTTAACCTTCGGCTGTCGATGACGGGCTCGCCGTCCACGGCGGTGATAATGTCTCCTCTTTCAACCCCGGCCCGCGCTGCCGGACTGTCAGGGCTGACGTCGCCAACCAGCGCCCCTCCGGTTTCTGTCAGCCCGAACGACTTGGCCAGTTCAGGCGTCACATTTTGAATGCTGATTCCAAGCCAGCCGCGGATCACTTTGCCATGCTTGAGAATCTGGTCCATGACGTGACGCGCCATGTTGGTCGGGACCGCAAAGCCAATGCCCTGGTTGCCCATGCTGCCTCGGGCGATGATGGCCGTGTTGATCCCGATCAGTTCCCCGTGCACATTGATCAAGGCGCCTCCTGAATTGCCTGGATTGATGGCAGCATCGGTCTGGATAAAATCTTCGTACTGTTCAATGCCAAAACCGCCCCGTCCAGTGGCGCCGACAATCCCCATGGTCACCGTTTGGCCCACGCCGAACGGATTGCCGATGGCCAGAGCAAAGTCCCCCACCTGCACTTTGGAGGAGTCAGCTAAGGTCAGCACCGGCAGTTTTTTCTCCTCCAACTTGACAACGGCGATATCGGTCTTTGGGTCCGAACCCACGATGCGGCCCTTGAGGATGCGCTGATCGGCTAGAACAATCTCGATTTCACTCGCGCCAGCAACAACATGATCGTTGGTGAGGAGGTAGCCTTCGGGACTGACAATGACCCCGATCCGAGGCTGTGCTCCCGCCGCTCTCGCGGAATGTCGAATTGCTCGAAGAAGTCCTCTCCGAAGAAATCCCTGAAGAGGGGGTTACGGAAAAAGGGCGATGGGCCTTTTTCCTGCGGAGCACGGACAATCTTCGAGGATGAAATATTCACCACCGCTGGGGTGGCGGATTTGACGACCGGAGTAAATCCGGCCGCAAAGGAGACCTGGCTGGCCATCTGCTGTTTGTCGCTGGCAATGAAGAACGGTACGAGCTGGCCGGAACCGCCCATCCTGGCAGAGGCAACCCATCCGATCAAACCACCGATGCCTAGTGCCGCGATCAGGCTTACTGCCACTAAAGGTCCGCGGAATCGAATTCTTCCTTTCATAAGATTTCCTCCTCTCATTTGGGCATGGCTCTTACGGCACCATGTCATTAAAATTCTATAGTAGCGAGGCCGGTTTGTCTGAGTTGAAGCAACTCCACGGCGCCACCCTCCACAGGAGGGGAGCTGTAAGAAGATCAAATGCTTCGGCTCGGCTCTCCCCTGTGTCTACTTAAAACCGCCAACCCTCGCGCACCCGCACCTTAAAATCGTGACGCTTGTCGTCCTTCACTTGAAACGCCTCGACTTCAATCTCGTGGAATTCCCCGTCGGCCGGGATCTGCGATTGATATTCCAGCTTGTAGTGATGTTGCAGAGTCTGGAAGATGCCTTTCAAGACGTCTGGAAAGGCCGTCTCAAATCGGGGAAACCAGGCCTGTCCGCCGCTCTTATCGGCCAGCATCTTCACGAAGGCTTCAGCCTGCAGCAATTCCATCCGTTGGAAAGAACCCAAGTAGGCATTGTAATAGCCTCGCAACAGGGAACCGGTGCCGGCGCCGTAGACCAGCACGTTGGTGGATTCGAGTTTCTTCTGCACATCGTCGAGGGTATGTCCGCTGAAGGTATCAAAGCCAGAGCCGATGAAAATGAGCACCCGCCGCCCTTTCAATCGCTCCATTCTGTCTAAGATTTGATAGACGGCGTCATAAGTGTCGATCTCGTTCCACATGGGCTGGCCGAGGTCGGAAAAGGCCGCCGTTAGCTTCCCCTTTTGCTTGGTAAAATCAACATCGTACGAGAGCTCATGGGCGAAGGTGGCCAGAGCGTACCAATGCCCTTCGGGAGCATGACTCAGAAAGCCTTGCAGCGCCCGACGAATGTCTTCCAGGTAAAGCCAGGAACTCTGGCTATATTCGACCAGCAGCACGATCGAGGCTGGGTTGTTGAGTTCTTGCAACTGGAAAGCGCGGGGCCGGTCGTTTTCCAACACCCGAAAGTTTTCAGCGGTAAGACCCGTGACCAGCCCGCCATTTTCCTCCACCGTAACGAAAAGAGAGACCGGCCGCGATTCCCGCTGCGACTCCTTGGCTCCAGATGGCATCACAGTCAGAACCAGGATAACCAGTGCCAGAGCCGCGCTTATTTTCTGCTTTTTGTTCCTTGAGGTAACTGACATATAGCTTCAACCTGCTGGCCGTCCTGGTATTCGGCCTTCTCGGGCGGGGCGCAGCCCGACTCCGGAGCCCGCAAGCTGGGACGGTCCTTGTCGTCATCT
>JAKEER010000500.1 GCA_022616615.1 Acidobacteriota bacterium | reverse complement strand
GCCGAGGTGAGCTGGTGGTCCCCCTTGATCGTGAACTCGTTGCCATTGGTCGGTGTACTGAATAATTCCTGGTAGCGGCCGTCGGGCAGGTTGGGAAGTTCGATGAACTCATTCATGAATTTCAGCGTCAAGGGGTCGAAGCGGGCTTGCGGGATGATGTTGCCCGGGAACGGTAGGCCGGTGTCTGGATCGCGAATTGTTTTTCCGCTCGCCGAGAAGTCTCCGCGGCGCTCCGCAGCCGAGAGCGGGAAGTAGCTCGTAATATTTTCCTGGCGAATCCGAGTCCCCTGGTACGAGCCGAACAGAAACGTTTTGTTTTTAATGATCGGACCGCCCACCGTGCCTCCAAACTGGTTCTGAGCCAACTTGGGTACCCGGCCTGGCGTAAAAAAGTTGCTGGCATTGAGATTGTCATTGCGCAGAAACTCGTAAAGACTCCCATGAATCTCGTTAGTACCGGATTTGGTGACAGCTACGAAGACGCCGGCGGCGGCTCTTCCGTACTCGGCGCTGAACGTGCTGGTAAGGACTCGGAACTCCTGAAGCGCATCCGGGTTGGGAAGGTTCACGCCGACGTTGTACATGGCGGTGAGCATTCCGGTCCCGTCCAACAAGATGTTGTTCGATTCGTCCCGGTTTCCGGAAACGGACAGTGTCACCCCGACTCGCCCATCCGGCTGTGCCGCCTGGATATTAGCCCCCACACCGATGCCGGGAACCAATAGCGCCAGCGAGTAGATGTTCCGCCCATTCAAGGGAATCTTATTCAGCCGGCGGTTGTCCACGGTCGTACCGAGAGTGGTCGAATGGGTATCAACCTTCAACGCCTCGCTTTCCACGTTGATCTTCTCGGTCACTTCCCCGACTTGCAAGGCAGTATCGACTCGGAGGTTTTCTCCAACCTGGAGTGTTATGCCAGACTGGACGAACGTCTTGAATCCAGCAAGCTCGACCGTCACTTCATAGGCGCCCGGGGGCAGAGAGGGGATCAAGTAGGATCCCTCGGCATTGGTCACGGCACTGCGAACCAGAGTAGTGCCGAGATTCCGGCCTTTGACAGTGGCGCCCGCAACCACGGCGTCGCTGGCATCCTTCACCTGGCCGTAAATCGTTCCCGTGGTCTGAGCGCACACACTGGAACCCAAGAATGCGACAGCCATCGTAATCACCGAAATGAACGCTAGAAATTTCTTTGTTACAAACATGATCGCACCTCCTTGGGGATCATTCGTCCTATCGAATTTGTTGATAGATCATTTGTGATGATCAACTTCTATTCCACTCTAAGCGATTTGTCAAGGGTTTTTTCTACTTGCCTGCTTGCCGCAAAAATCCAGAGAATCGCCCCTCCAAACGGCGGCACTTCCCCAGTGTCTCGCTCAATTCCACTTTACTTTCCACCGAAAATCGTGCTAATTCCCTGCCGCACTGGATTGTTCCCCTCAATTTGTGTTTTGAACCCATGTCCATATGACTGATAAGGAAAAAAATATGGGGCAAGGCGCGGGAAGATCTGCGACGACGGGGGGTTCATCGAGCTCCGGGCGCATCGGAGCACGCATTGGTGCCTGTTTTCTGCTGCTGGCCACGTCCGCCTTGCAGGCCGAACCCCGTCTTGAAACTAATGTGATTTACGGTATGTACTCCGGATTGGCCTTGCTGATGGACGTTTATTATCCGAAAAAGGCCAACGGCTACGGGGTGCTACATATCACCGGCACCGGCTGGCATGATCCACTCGGCTTCGAGGCTGTTCCTCAAAAGGCAAGCAACCAGGTACAGATTTTTGGCAAGCCTTTGGTTGATGCAGGTTACACCTTGTTTGCCGTCAACCATCGCGCTGCTCCGCGCTTTCGCTATCCGGCCCAGTTGGAGGACGTCCAACGGGCGGTACGATTCATCCGCCACAACGCGAAACGCTTCGGCATCAACCCAGACCGCATCGGCGGTGTGGGAGGCTCTTCGGGCGGTCACCTGATTGCCCTGCTGGGTGTGCTCGATGGCAAGGGCGATTCGGATACTGCCGACGCGGTCAACCGCGAGAGCGCCAAGCTTCAGTGCGTTGTGACCAGGGCCGCGCCGGTCGATTTGATCAGGATGAACGGGAACTGGGAGTTTGGAAACGCCACCATCGCTTCCCTCATAGGAATGCCCCTAGCGGGGAGAGACCCGAAGACCTCGAAGCAATACAGGGCCTATTGGGAGGCATCCCCAATTAACTACGTCTCTCCCGACGACCCGCCGTTTCTGCTAATCCACGGCGACGCTGATAGGAGCGTGCCGATTGTGGAATCGGAAACCATGCGGGAAGCCATGCAAAAAGCTGGAGTGGCGGCGGAACTGATCCGCATCCCCGGCGGGGAACACGGGCCGACTTTCCCTGGCGCGAAGAATCCGCCGGACTTTATCAGCGAAATGGTACGCTGGTTCGACCAGCGTTTGCGGCGCCAGCAGTAGAAGGGAAAAACAATGCGAGAGAATCGCCCGCTCCAACGATACATCAGATGGTTTGGCTTCACACTGAGCCTGGTCATGGTCTTCAGTGCCGGCCTCGCCTTCCTGGCCGTGGCGCCACCCCCCAGTTTTAGCCAAGAGCAGCAATTCCAAGAAAATCGTGTTGATCGCCGGCAAGAAAAGCCACGGCCCGGGCGCGCATGAGTACCTGAAATCAGTGAAGCTGCTCAAGGTGCTGCTGGACCGCGCCTCCAATCTCAAGGGCATCCGCACGGAGATCCACTTCAACGGCTGGCCCGAGAATCCGGACACGCTCAGCGATGCCGACACGATCGTGACGATTTCTGACGGGCAGGATGGAGACCGCTATTCCCCAGTACCTTTCATGACCGAGGAGCGAATGAAGGTGATGGGCAAGCAGATGCGTCGAGGTTGCGGCTTCATGACCTTTCACTTCTCCACCTTCACTCCAGATCGTTACGGTCCGCAGATCCTCGAATGAGGTGGGGGGTATTTTGATTGGCAAGGAGACGACGGAGCGCGAGACTGGCACTCCGCGATCAGAACGATTGAAGCGGACGTCACGTTTGGCACCTCTGAACACCCGATTACGAGGGGAGTTGCTCCTTTTCGCTACACCGAAGAGTTCTATTACAAGATCCGTTTTCGCCACCAGGATCCGCGCCTGAAACCGATCCTGATGGTTCCTGCGCTGGGTGGGACCACTCTGGAACACGCGGTCGCCTGGGCCGTGGAGCGCCCGGATGGAGGGCGCGGATTCGGAGCCACCATCGGTCACTTCTATTCCAACTGGCAGAATGACAACTATCGGAGGCTGATTCTAAATGCTATCGTGTGGACCGCCCGAGCGGAAGTGCCCGCCAATGGCGTCGAGTCGCGCTACATGAGCGACGAAGAAGTCAACCGGAGGCTGCTCACGAATCCGATCCCCACAGTGATAATTACCGGTCATCATCATCCCGCCCACCTTTGGAAGGAAACTACCCCGGCCATCATCGAAGCGCTTAACAGCGAGTGGCCCCGGTTTGACGTTGCGGTGGTCGAAGATCCTGAGTTTCTCGCTAGCAAAGAACTGCATCGTTACCGCCTTGTCGTGCTCAACTACTGCAACTGGGAGCGTCCGGGCTTGAGCGAAGCCGCCAAGTCCAACTTTGTGCGGTACCTGAAAAGCGGCGGTGGCTTGACGATCATCCACTTCGCCAACGGCGCCTTTCATTTCTCGCTACCCAAGGCGGCTGACTCCGATTGGCCCGAATACCGCAAAATGTGCCGCCGCGTGTGGGACCACACAAAGGGAGTCAGCGGTCACGACAAATATGGTCCCTTCCGGGTAATAATCACCCTGCGGGACCATCCCGTGACCAGGAACGTCGAGCCATATGGCACGACTGACGAACTGTATTTCCGGCAACCAGGCGACGAACCGATCCTGGTTTTGGCCACGGCCCGCTCCAAGGCAACCGGTCAAGACGAACCCATGGCTTTTGTATCCAACTACGGCAAAGCCCACGTGTTCCAGACCGTGCTCGGCCACAGCGCGGAGTCGATACAGACGCCCGGCACGACGCAACTGATTCGGTACGGCAGCCTCTGGGCCGCAAAGCCGAAGTCACACGATAGGAGCGATTGATGACAAAAGCACGTCTGATCCCCCTTTTCTTTCCCGGCAGGGATAGCCAGCCCGTGGTCGGATCGAACGCAGCGCCCATCCACTCTGCTCCTCCGTGAATTCCGAAGAACACATTCGGCTTTCCGTCTTCGAAGGGTGTGAACCAGCCGAGACTCGCGTTGGCGATCTGCTTCAACACAAACGCTCGCGCTGCAGGTGAGATGTCAGTCACGTCCTCCTGTGTGAACGCCTGCCGGGCGAAGGGCTCCGGCAGTTCCAGGTCAGGCTGATAGGGCCAAGTCTCCTCGCCCACGAGCTTTGATTCAGGCGCACGCCGGAGGCGGAACGGAAACAGCGGCTTGCCGGTCACCCGGTCCAGCAGTAGTGTGTTCCCGATCTTGGTGACTTGGGCCACCGCGTCAAACTTCCTCCCGTCGCGCGTGATGCTCACTAGACTGGGAGGCGCGGGAAGATCCAGGTCCCATATGTCATGGCGGATCTCCTGGAAATGCCAGAGCCGCCGGCCGGTCTCGGCCTTCAGCGCGATGACGGAGTTTGCAAAAAGGTTCCGCCCGCGGTGGTTGACACCGATAAAGTTGGGATGAGGAGAGCCGGTCGAGAAGTAGGCAATGCCGCGTTGCTCGTCCATAGCCATGCCGCCCCAGCAGTTTGCGCCGAGCGGCGGTTGCTCCCACTTCTCGTGTCCGAATTCGCCCTCGCGCGGGATGATGTGGAACGTCCACAGCAGCTCGCCGGTCACGACGTGGAAACCCTTGACCTCATTCTCCACCGGAACGACGACAATGTGTTTGTAGATCGCCGGGGCGACCACGCCGCCTGCGGGAGCCTTCCCCCTCTCACCGAAGCCGGCCACAGGTGCTCCGGTCTCCGGGTCGAGCGCGTACAGATATCGTCCCGCAGTGAACAGAATGCGCGGAGCGTTCTTGCCGTCGCCCTTCCAGTAAACCAAGCCGCGATGCGCCGGCCTCCCTTCCGGCTTGAAACGCCAGAGCTCCTCTCCAGTGTCCGCCCGGATGGCGACCACATGCTCGCCCACCGTCGGCGCGTACAGGACGCCGTCCACAGCGATAGGATTGCACTGGATGTTCCCCTCGCCGTCTTTCGAGTGATAGATCCAGGCCACCTTCAGGGTTTTTACATTTCCGCGGTGAATCTGATCCAGGGCGGAAAAGCGGCTTGAGTTGGAGTCCCCATTGGACCGGTGCCATTGAACGAAGCCGTCATGCCCAGGATGACCATTCGCTGCCGTCAACTCACTGCTTTTGGCGGCCGGGATTGCTTTGTGCTGGGGCAGATGGGCCCGGCGGGCATCACCACCCAAGAGCCATGTCACGCTTAAGAGCGTCAACGCAGCCCACCTGCAGTTCCTATGATCATATACTCTTATGGCCTTATGGCTGGGTCCACGGACCTGCTCTGAAAAGGCTCTGCCTCTGCCGCGTCATTGCCGGGGGTAGAGATCGCCAACTCTCTCGCTCAACCATCCATCCATGCGCGACCAAGCGCTTTTCGAAAGCTTGCTTCGACGGCGCCGACAACGGTCAAAGTTGGTTCGGGGACTGCGCAGTGCGGACTTCCCAGCCCTGCCCGCACTGCAGCGCTGTGAAGGGAATTCCTTCGCGCAAAGCGGCCTCTCGGAAGCCATCCAACGAAACAGTATTGAGAATCGCCCCTCCAAACGTCGGCACTTCCGAAAATGGTGCTAATTCCATGCCGCACTGGATTGTTCCCCTCAATTTGTGTTTTGAACCCATGTCCATATGACAGCCTTTGCAAAGGGCTGGAGTGGCTGCGAAGCTGATGCGGATTCCAGGCGGTGGGTACGGGCCGACTTTCCCTGGCGCGAAGAATCCGCCGGACTCAACGAAATCGTCCGCTGGTTTCGACGAGCGTTTGAGGCGCCAGCAGTAGAAGGGAAAAACAATGCGAGAGAATCGCCCGCTCCAACGATACATCGGATGGTTTGGCCTCACGCTGAGCTTGGTCATGTTTCTCAGTGTCGGCCTGCTCGCTCAGACCGTATCACGGCCGCCAGGCCGCACTGCTTCGCTCAATGGAATCGAAATGTACTACGAGGTTCACGGTGCCGGGCCCCCGTTGATCTTGCTGCATGGCTTCACCGGATCCGGTCACGTGTGGAAGCCATTTGTCGCCGATTTCGCAAAGCATTACCAGGTGATTGTCCCCGATCTTCGAGGCCACGGTCGCTCGACCAACCCGGCAAACCAGTTCACCTTTCGCCAGTCGGCTCTCGATGTCTATGCGCTCCTGGGTCATCTGGGGATTGACCACTTCAAAGGAATCGGCATCAGCGCGGGCAGTGTAACGTTCCTTCACATGGCCACCCAGCAGCCGCCGCGCGTCGAGGCCATGATCCTCATCGGCGCGGCGAGCTACTTCCCGGAAGAAGCCCGCAAGTTGATGGGCGAGGCCACCGTGGAAAGCCTGACCCCACAGCAATGGGAGCGCTTCCGACAGATCCATAAGCACGGTGACGATCAGATTCGCGCCCTGCGCGGGCAGTACCATAACTTCAAGGACAGTTACGAGGATGTGAACTTCACACCGCCGTACGAAGAGCCAGCCTTGATCAAAAATCCCAGATCGGAATTGGATTCCCCGCTGAGGAATTTGGAGATCCACTGCGCCTAATTATGATTTTCAGAGCGCCACTTTTCGTACTCAAATGCAGTCTGGGCCGCTGATGGCGCCTCATGGGCCGACATTCTACAGGTCTAGGCGACCCTCAAGACACAGATCACCTCTCCAACGCCCACTGTGCTCCCTTGAGGCTGGACGATTTCAACAACTTCTCCGGCAGCCTCGGCATCGAGCACAAAGAGAACCTTCTCCGATTCCAGTTCCACCAGAGGCGCGCCCTTTTGAACCGAGTCTCCCTGGCTGACCAGCCAGTTCGCGATCGTCACCTCGGTCGTATCCATGCCCATTTTGGGCACCCGAATCTCAAATCTGGCGGGCATAGGGCTCTATTTTCTATTGCTGGGGACGGGTTCGAGCCTGTTCGCCCCGATCAGTTGCCGAATCGCCTGTTCCAATTCTTCGGCGCGCGGTAGGACACGCTTGTCCAGGACTGTGCTGAAGGGCACAGGCACATCCGCCCTGGTGATTCTTGCAATGGGGGCTTTCAAGAAATAGAACAGGTGCTCACTGGCGTAGGCAGCGATCTCAGCGGCAAATCCGCAAGTCCGGTTGGAATCGTCAAAGATGACGAGTCGGCCTGTTTTGTTGACAGACGATTCAAGCAGGGCATGATCGAAGGGCAATAATGAGCGAGCGTCCAGTACTTCGACGGAAATCCCTTGCGGCTCGAGTTGCTGGGCGATTTTCAATGCTTCAGGCACCAGAGGTCCCACGGCGAGCACAGTGAGGTCGCTGCCGCTCTTCTTGATTTCACCTTTTCCGAGTGGAATCAAGACCTCCTCCTCAGGGACCGGTCCTTTCATTGACATGGAAGCGGCCGGAGCAAATACGACCACCGGATCATCTTCCCGGATCGCTGCTGTGAACAGCCCTTTGGCATCGTGCGGATTCGCCGGCATGACGACCTTCATGCCGCCGTGCAGGAGAAATGGATACGCATGATCGGAATGTTGCCCCGCCAGCCCGGGCCGCGCTCCGGAGCCGGGCACAAGGTAGGTCACTGGAATCCTGCCCTGCCCGCCCATCATGTAGCGGAGTTTTTGAGCCTGGTTGACCATCTGCTCGAAAGCGACGTACACCAGGGTGTTGATCTGAAATTCAACCACCGGACGCAATCCCGCAATGGCCGCGCCGGTAGCGAGTCCTACAAAGGCCGATTCGGAAATCGGCGTATCCCAGATTCGGTCGGAGCCGAACTCTTCGTGGAATCCCCTGGAGATTCCGCGAAAGGAATGCCGCACGTCTTCACCCAGATAAACTACACTTGGATCGCGACGCATCTCCAGCCCGAGGGCCTCGCGGAGTGCTTGCAGATAGTTTATTTGGCGTTCCATGCGCTTCCTCTTGCGGGCAAACCGGGATAAGTTCGCACGTACATGTCGTCTAGTGCCTCGGCCGGATCCGGGAACGGGCTCGAGCGGGCATATTCTACCGCTTCGTCGAGAAGTTTTTCGATCTGCTGATCCAGATCGCCCCGCGCGGATGAATCCAGAATCTCCGATTCTTCCAGCCGCCGAGCCCAGCCGGTAACCGGGTCGCACAGCCACCACCTTTCAATCTCTTCCTGGTCTCTGTACTTGAGTCCTAGCGCCCGTTCGGCAGTGAAGTGTCCGTGTAGTCGATACGTGGCGCACTCGAGCAGGGTTGGACCTGCGCCGGCGCGCGCCCGTTCCACCGCCTGTCCGGCAGCTTCCCTGACCGCAGCAACATCCATCCCATCCACCGTGAAGCCGGGAAACCCGTAAGCCGCGGCCCGCATTCCGATAGCGGGCCCAGCGGTGGAGTAACTCACCGGCGTGCTGACGGCATACTGGTTGTTCTCGCAGACAAAAACCATTGGCAGTTTCCAGATGCCGGCCAAGTTCATTGTCTCGTGCAAGACACCCTGATTGGCCGCTCCATCCCCGAAAAACGGTACGGCCACGATCCCAGTCTTTTGAATTTTGGAGGTCCAGGCGGCGCCGGCCGCAATCGGAACGCCGCCCGCCACCATCCCGTTGGCGCCGTAGATACCAAGGGAGAGATCCGCGATATGCATCGATCCACCTTTCGCTTTGTTGTAACCCGTGCTGCGACCGAGCAGCTCCGCCATCATCCGTTTAATCTCTCCGCCCTTGGCGATAATGTGCCCGTGCCCCCGATGCGTGCTCGTGATCACGTCTGAGGGTCGCAGCACGCTGCAGATGCCCACTGCGACCGCCTCCTGCCCAATGTATTCGTGGGTGACGCCCGCGATCTCATTTGCGTTGACCAACTGGATGACACGCTCTTCAAAACGCCGGATCAACCGCATCTTGCGGTAGAGCTCCTTAGCTGTCGAGGCATCAAGGTTAATGGCAGTACTTACCGTACTCATAGACCACGCTTTCGAACTATAACCCCTATTTGCCAAACCTGCGGCAGTCGAAGGATGCCTTCAGGCAAGTAATGCGTTAGTTACGGGGGGAATCTTTGGTAGTCACGACAAACGCGCTGTCTGCGTTTGTCGTGGACGGCTGTACCGGTGCGGGAAAACCCACGATGAATGCAGAAAACGCATTCATCGTGGCTACCAATGCCGTGCGATTCCCCCGTAACTAACGCATTGCTCAGGCAATGATATTCTTGATGACAGTTCCGCTGACATCGGTAAGGCGGAAATTGCGCCCGCTGTAGCGATAGGTTAGTTTCTCGTGATCGAGACCCAACAGATACAGGATCGTCGCGTGCAGGTCGTGAACGTGGACCGGATTTTCGACGACTTTGAAGCCAAAGTCGTCGGTAGCGCCGTAGGTCATTCCGCCCCTGACCCCTCCGCCCGCCAGCCACATGGTGAAGCCATGCGGGTTGTGGTCCCGGCCATTCTGGATTCCAAACTTGGCGCCGGTCTCCACCACCGGAGTGCGCCCGAATTCGCTTCCGCAGACGACCAGAGTTTCGTTAAAAAGGCCGCGGGCTTTCAGGTCGCGCAGTAAGGCGGCAATCGGTCGATCCGACTGAGCTGCCAGTTTGCCCTGTTCCATAATGTCCGTGTGGGTGTCCCAGGGCTGCTGATTGCCGAAATAAATCTGGACCATACGAACGCCGCGCTCCACTAGCCGCAGAGCCATCAGGCAGGCCCGGGCGAACTCGCCGCTGCCATACCGCTCTCGCGTGGCTTCACTCTCCTTGCTCAGGTCGAACACTTCGGGAGCTTCGGTCTGCATGTGATAGGCGACCTCCATCGACTGGATGCAAGCCTCGAGCTGTGTATCCGTCTCTCCCAGACGCTCCAGATGCAGCCGATTTAACTTGGCGACCAAGTCCAATTGTTGCCGCTGATCGGTGAGACTAATTCGACCATTGCGAATGTAGGCAATCAGTTTCTCTGGGTCCGCTTCCTTGTTGGAAATATAAGTCCCTTGATAAACCGCGGGAAGAAACGTGGAGTTCCACAGCGGCGGTCCCACGACTGGAAAGCCGGGACACAGTACTACAAACCCGGGCAGATTCTGGTTGCCGGTGCCCAACCCATAGGTCAGCCAGGATCCCATAGACGGGCGGCCCGCCTGATTGTGGCCGCAGTTCATCATGAACAAGGAGGGTTCGTGGTTAGGAACTTCTGTATGAAGAGAACGGATGACGCAAATGTCATCGATGCACTCGGCCACTTGCGGAAAGATCTCGGTGATCTCAATCCCGCTCTGCCCGTGCTTCTTAGAGCGAAAAGGCGAACGCATCAGGTTGCCTGTCTTTCGCTCCGTACGGAGATTCTCTCCAGGGAAGGGCTTGCCATCGAGCTTGTCGAGCATGGGCTTGGGGTCGAAAGAGTCCACCTGTGAGAGGCCGCCGTTGAGAAAGAGAAAGATCACATGCTTGGCCCGCGCCGGGAAATGAAGGGGATTCACCGCCAGGGGCCGGGAAGCCACACTGCGCTCGCCGGCTTGAAGCGACTCTCCAAGCACGCTGGCCAGCCCCAGCATGCCGAAGCCGCTCCCCACCATCCGCAACGCCTTCCGGCGGGTTAGGGTTGGCAAAACGGTTCCATGGCTCAGCATAGGGGTCCTCTCTTTCAGTTCACAAAAATCAACTCGTTAATACTCAGTAGGGCCTGCGCATACTGGGGCCAGGCCGCTGGCCTTGCCCGCAGGAAGTCCAGCCCCAACTGTACTTCGATCTCGGTGGCCTCTCGTCCATACAACAACGGATAGGCCTTCTTGATTCTGGCCGCATCATCGCCCGGCTCGGAGAGTAAGCGGCTGGCCAGCGCCTCGGCTTGGCGCGCCATAAATTCACTGTTCATAAAGAACAGCCGTTGCAGCGGCACATTGGTGACATTTCTCCGCTCGCTGGAATTGCTCGGGTCAGGGAAGTCAAACAGGCCCAAAAGCTCATGAATCTTGACACGACTGACTTTGCCGTAGATCGTTCTCCGGTTGTTTTCGTCGGTCAACTCGGCCGAAGCTCCTCCCACGGTAGAATCCAGGGTTCCCGAGACGAACAACAGGGAATCTCTGATCGCCTCGATGTCCAACCGCCGCCGGTTTGCCCGCCAATAGAGCTGGTTGTCAGGGTCCGCGGCAAAGTTGGGCTCCGATTTCTCGCTGCTGAGCCGATAAGTCTCAGATAACATGATCTCTCGGTGCAGCGCTTTCATCGATCCATTGGCTTCCAGGAACCTGCTGGCCAGATATTCCAGCAACTCCGGATGGGTTGGCCTTTCCCCAAATTGCCCAAAGTTACTCAGAGTACCTACAATTCCTCTTCCGAAGTGCCGCTCCCAGATTCGATTCACGATGACACGGGCCGCGAGCGGATGCGTGGCAATTGCCTCGGCCAGTTCCAAGCGCCCGCTTCCCTTTTTGAAGACGGCTGGTTTTGGTTCGCAGAGGACCTCCAGAAACTTCCTCGGCACCTCCTCGCCTAGATTATAAGGGCTGCCCCGCAAATGAATCCTTAAGTCTGCCGGATGTTGAACGTCCGCAATCACGTGTAGATATGGATACGGTGGAGGAACTGCTTTCTTGAGAGCGGCCAATTGGCCCCGCAGAGAATCGAGGTGGCTTTTCCATGGGCCGCTGAGAAAACGCTCTAACTTGCCCTCAGGGTAATAGAAAACTCCGTCTTCGGTCCAGGTTACGTTGTCCGCCATAAGGCGTTTCGAGGCAAACAGCTCACTCCAGAAGACGAACTTGTTCCTTTCGATGTACTTTGCGGCCACTTCGCAGCCCACACAATAATCCGCAATGGTAGCGAAGCGGTTCGGCAGTAGCCGCGAGTCATCTTCTATCCCGAATTTCTTCTTTTCGGGGTTGGCCAGCGCCATGAGGATCTTGTTATCCTCATCGACTTTCTTCTTTTCTGCCAGAATTCCGAGCACCAAAGCCTGCAACTCATCCGCAAAACGCGCGGCTTCTTCCGCAGGTCCTTGGCGAGCCAGCAGCTCATTCCAGGTCTTAAGGTATGGATGATCTTTTTGCGGGTTGCCGAGGTACTTCACCCACTTCTGAAGAGTCTCGTCATCCACGTCTGCTTTCGCGACTTTCTGCAGATCCAGTTTTTCCGGACCTAGGATTCGCCAAGCTGCCCGGAGATACGCGGAAGTTTGGTACGCCAAAATCTCACCGAGCTCACTGCTTTGAGCTTCAAGGAACTGCTTGATTGCAGTTTCATTGTCCTTGATTCTTTTCTGGTGAGCTTGGTACTCGGCGACCACGCCTGGCGGCGCCAGCGGGATCTCTTGATATTCGGTTGCCCCAAAAACCCCAGCCAGGGCATAGTAGTCGTTTATTGTGATCGGATCGTACTTGTGATCGTGACACCGCGCGCAGGCCACGGTGAGACCGAGAAAACCCCGCGTCAACGCGTCCACGCGATCGTTACGCTCGTTCGCCCTGGCATCCCTCGGATCCGCTGTGTCGTAGTACCACGGGCCAAGGCCAAAGAACCCCATCCCGGGAAGCAACTTTTCGTTGTTGCCCTCTAACAGATCGGCAGCAATTTGCGCCTTAACGAAAAGCTCATAAGGCATATCCTGGTTGAATGCTTCGATGACCCAATCCCTGTAACGCCAGGCATTGGGATATGCCGGTTTTGGAGGTGTCACGCTGCCGCGAAAGTCATCCTCGCCATATCGCGCCACGTCCAGCCAGTAGCGGGCCCAACGGACTCCGTATTGCGGCGAGGCGAGCAGACGGTCCACAACCCTGGCGAAAGCGTTAGGGGAAGTGTCTTTCAAGAAGGCCTCAGTTTCTCCCAGCGTGGGTGGAAGCCCGATCAGATCAAAGGTAGCGCGGCGAATCAGGGTCCGCTTGTCGGCGGCCTGAACCGGCTTCAGGCTGCGTTCCTCCAACTTCGCTAGGGTAAAATGATCGATGTCCGTTTTCGGCCAAGTCATATGCTTGACCGTGGGCAAAGCGGGTTTTCGCAGCGGCTGGAAAGACCAGAATTGTCTTCGTTTCGGATCAATGCCAACGTCGGGGCTCTTGGCGACTGGGGACGCTTCCGGCCACGGTGCCCCCATTCTCACCCATGCTGTCAGATCCGCGATCTCGCTGTCCTTCAGCCGTCCTCCCATCGGCATTTTCAGTTTGGGATCGGTCTGACTGACCGCGCGAATCAGAAGACTCGCTTCCGGTTGGCCGGGCACGACGGCAGGACCAGACTTTCCTCCTTTGAGGATGTTTGCTTTAGTGTCTAGCCGTAGACCGCCCAGTTGTGAGTCGGTGTGGCAAGCGTGGCAGTTATTCACTAGCACGGGACGAACACGGGTTTCAAAAAACTCCAGAAGGTCAAGGCCTTGAGCGCTAGCCAGAACCGGGGCGAATATAAACAGAGCGCCGAATTTCACCCCTAACACGATTCTGCCCAACATGCAGCCTCCAAACTCTATCTTTGCACCCTGGGTTAGCGTCCGGCCCGCCCAAAAAATCTGCGGCGACGCACGGACTTCCAGAACTGATCATTACCGATGATTAGCACAACAGGCAAACGATTGTCAAGGACGAGTGAATTTTTTTAGAAGTTCCTCTTGCTTTCCAGAAATATCACCCGTTAGTGACGTTTGTTGCCTTCGAGACCGGCGGAAGCAACAGAAACAGAAAACGGCCGACCCGCGGCCCTTTCGTAACGTTACTGACGGCGGGCGCTTCGCTTGCTCCTCACCGTGTCTTTATTCTTCGAACTAGCCATCCTGAAATCGGGAACGTTCCAGTCGCTTGAAGTAAGCGGACATTTCTATCTGCTCGCAACCTCTTCTATTACTTGAGGGTTGCTGGCTGTCCCGTCGAATGGTTGAATGGTCCGCGGAGCTCTTAAGTGATGAATCACAGGCACCCCCGACCCTCGATCACATGCGCTGTGGACTACGCAAGACGAAAAGGATCTCGACTTTTCCCTTGCAATTCCACCCAGACGCTCTTTAGCTGCGTCATCTCGTGGATGGCCTGACTTCCACACTCTCGCCCGTAGCCGCTGAGCTTGTATCCTCCAAATGGCATCGCCGGAGACAGCTGCCGGTACTCATTGATCCAAACCGTCCCTGCCTTCAGGCGCCTGGCGACTCGATGAGCGCGCATGATATCGCGGGTCCAAATCCCGGCGGCTAGTCCGTACCGGGTATCGTTAGCCAGCCGAATGACTTCTTCTTCCTCTTCAAAATCAAGAACCGAGAGAATCGGCCCAAAAATCTCTTCCCGCGCAATCGTCATGTCGTTTCGCACGTCGGTGAAAATTGTTGGAAGAAAGTAATAACCACCGGCGCATTCTTTGTTCTCAGGTCGCCTTCCGCCTAAAACCATTGTAGCGCCCTCTTCGATGCCCTTCTCGACGAAATATTCCGTCTTTTCCATCGCCTCGCGAAAAGCCAGCGGCCCAAGCTCAGTATCTTCCTGAAAAGGGTCACCCATCTTGATGGTTTTCGCACGGCCGACGATTCGTTCCACCAATTCCTGCCGAACCCGACGGTGGACGAAGAGGCGAGAGCCGGCGATGCACGTCTGTCCGGCGGCGGCGAAAATCCCAGCCAGCAAACCGAAGGTCACCGACTGCAGGTCCGCATCCTCGAAGACGATCTGGGGAGATTTGCCACCCAATTCCAACCCGAGCGGGACTACGTTCTTGGCGGCGGCCGCTGCAATCAGCTTCCCTGTCTCGGTGCTCCCCGTGAAGAACAGTTTGTTCACATCGGGATGGGAGGCGAGCGCTGCACCCGCGATTTCTCCATAGCCTGGCACAACATTGATCACACCCGGTGGAAACCCCACTTCAGTGGCAAGTTCAGCGTACCGCAGGGCCGAGACAGGTGTCTGCTCCGCCGGCTTAATAACGAGAGTATTTCCCGCCGCGAGGGCCGGCGCCGCAACGAAACTGACCAGCAGGAGTGGGGAATTCCACGGGACGATGAGGCCGATCACTCCCAGTGGTTCCCGGATCGTGTAGCCGAAAAACTGGGGTTTCTCCATAGGGATGGTTTCACCTTGAATCTTGTCGGCCAGTCCAGCAAAAAAGCGGTAGTACTCTGGGATCAACTTGTACTGTCCAACCATCTCTCTTAACAGCTTGCCGTTCTCGGTGGCTTCGATCCTGCCAAGTTCTGGACCTTCTTCGGCGATACGCTGTGCAAACCTGAGCAGCAAATCCCTGCGCTGTGAACCCGTCATGTCGGACCAGGGGCCGCTCTCGAAAGCGGCACGGGCGGCTCGAACTGCTTGGTCCACATCTGCTGCGTTTGCTTCTGAGATCTCAGCCCAGATCTTTCCAGTTGCCGGATTTTCAGATGGAAATGTCTTTCCGGAGGTGGAATCGACCCATTTCCCTCCAATGTACATTTGGAACTTCCTGACGTCGGTGGGGGTTTCTATGAGGGACATAGTGTCTCCAACGAGTTCACGAGAATGAATGCTAATTCAATAAAGGTGGCAGTCTCCATTAACGCTTCTGTCGGATGCGGTGACGTCGCTCGCATCGTCCGAAGCCAGAAATGCTACCACATTTGCCACACTCCCTGGCCTTTGTATACGCCCGAAAGGAGTAGGCTCCACCCTATCAGCGAGGGATGAAATGCTTTTTAGTCTTCTTGGTTTTGCCTTTGCGACTGTGCGGCAGTTTCCACAGCTTCCAGACGAGGAATCAGATTACCCCTGTCCGCAGGAAACCCGCAATGGAGTCCGAGTCGAATCCCAGTTCCTTCAAAATGATCTCGCTGTGCTCGCCGAGGGCCGGGATGGGTTCCATGCGAGGTTCGAGGTTGTCCGAGGCAATCGGGGGAAGCAAGGTCCATAGGGGGCCAACCGGTGAGTCGATCTGGCGCCATCGGTGACGCGCTTCAAGTTGTGGATGTTCTAGAAACTCTACGATCGTATTCATCCGTGCATTTGCAATCTGGGCCAGTTGCAGGCGTTCGACCATCTCCCTTCCGTCGAGCTTTTGAAATACTGCGTCAATGAGGGCGTGAAGAGCAACACGGTTCGCCACACGCTTCGCGTTGGACTCAAATCGAGGGTCCGTTGTCAGCTCAGGGCGCTCCAGAACTTGTTCGCAAAACCTCGTCCATTCCCGCTCGTTCTGAATGCCAAGGTAGACCAAGCTTCCCTCACGGTTCGCGAACGGTCCGTAAGGGGCAATGGCAGCGTGGCTTGCCCCAGTGCGGGGAGGCGGCGCACCTCCGTACCTGGTGTATAGGGCCGGATAGCTCATCCACTCCCCCAGCGCTTCCAAGAGGGAGATTTCAATCCTGGATCCTTCCCCAGTCTTACCCCGCGTAATGAGAGCGACTAAGATGCCGGAGTAGGCATACATGCCTCCAGCAATGTCGGCAATCGAAATCCCCACCTTGCAGGGCGTCTCCTCGGATCCGGTCACGGAGAGAAGGCCCGCCTCGGCTTGCACCAGAAGGTCATAGGCTTTCTGGTTCTGATAAGGACCAGACAACCCGTAACCGGAAATGACGCAGCTAATGAGCCGCGGATACTTGCGTCGCAAGGTGCCTGCGTCCACACCAAGCCGGTCTACTGCACCTGGAGCGAGGTTATGGAGGAAAACGTCTGCTCGGGCTAGCAGTCGGTCCAGGATAACAATTGCTTCTCCTCGCTTCAGGTTGAGGGTCAGAGACTCCTTGGATCGATTGAGCCAGACGAAATGGCTGGCCATACCCTTAACAGTCGAGTCGTAGGAACGCGCAAAATCACCTACACCCGGTCTCTCGATCTTGATTACACGCGCGCCGAGATCCGCCAGTTGGCGACTAGCGAAAGGGGCTGCAACCGCTTGTTCCAGCGCCACAACGGTAATCCCATCCAGAGGTAGCATGAATGCCTCTCTTACTCGGACTTGAGCGGCCAGTTCGCCGCAAATTAATGCTCAGTAAAGCGCTCGAAGGGTTCTCGAATGGCACATCATATGCCATTGCCGGCCGGGCGACCTTAGCGGCAGTCCACCATCTCTACTGAACCTCCGGGCGAGCGTTGGCAGTTGGATTAAGCCTTGGATTAGCCTGAAAGCATTCAGGAACTCTGAAATCAACCTGGACGATCGGCACCCTAAAAGAAGTTTTCAGTCTACTGGATTCCTGAGGGGCCCAGTGATCTAGCGGCAAGGTTCAGAATACGCCGGGCCTGTCGCAGCACGGCTTCGTCGACCATTTGTCCCTCGAGGGCCACAACCCCGGCGTTCGCAGCCGAAAATGCTTCTAGCAAGCGTCGTGCGCGTTCCACCTCAGCTTCGGTCGGGGAGAACATCGCATTGAGAACCGCGACCTGCGACGGATGAATCGCCAGCTTACCTGTAAAGCCAAGGTTCCGCGCTCTTCGCGCGGAAGCTCTCAGCTTCTCTTGGTCTTGAAACTCAATACACGGTGAGTCGTAAACTTCGCGCCCTGCGGCGCGGCTGGCCGTCACGAGCGCGGAGCGTGCGTAGAGCAATTCGACCTCGTCGCCGGTGCAGTACAATCCTGTCTCGGCCGAAAAGTCCTCAGCGCCAAATGCCAGTCCAGCCACACGCTCGGAGCTTCTGGCAATCGCGAAAGCGCTGAGAAGCCCGGCCGGGGATTCGATTAAAGGGTAGATCACGCACCGACCCGTAGGATCCCTATCCTTCAAAAATTCGGCCAATCTCAGGACATCCTCTGCTGAACAGCATTTGCTCAGCATCAGGCCATCGGGGAGCTCGTTGGCAAGTGCTTCGCAGTCGGCCTGAAAACTCTGAGTGTCCGCCCCGTTGAAGCGAATCAGAATGACCTGCGGAAACTGTTTGCGCTCTCTGAGGATCTCCGCTGTCCGCTTGCGCGCCGCAGGTCTGCTTTCAGGCGGGACCGAGTCTTCCCAGTCGAGCACCACGGCGTCTACGGGGATTTCCGTCGCTTTTGCCAGCTTCGATTCACTATCAGCAGGCACGAACATAAGACTTCGCAGGATTTTCAGGTCTCTTAACGCGTGATATGTCATCTTCTCTTACTCTGCTCGGCGAGCTGCCCAATATCAATATAGTGCAATAACGCAGGTGCGGGTGATATCAAGCTGGTTGTCACCCTGTAAACCTCACGTAACCCCGTTAGTCAGTGGAGGAGTGGCGCAAACTGCGCCGCTCCTTCAATGGCTCCCGCGACGAACGTTGCGATGGGCCAGGCGGGCTGCTCGTCAAACTTGGCTAGCTGCTTCGCCTTTACTTGGGCCGCAGCTTGGCGGCGATTTCCATCTGTTTCCGCGCCAGTTCAGGACGGTTGGTCTTCTGATAAACCTTCGCCAGCAGGAAGCTCGCTGGGTAGCTCTGCGGGTCCACCTGAAGTGCCAGTTCGAGAGCGTCCTCGGCCAGGTAGGGGTCTCCCTTTATTAGGTGGGTTTCGGCTAGTAACACGTAGGATTTCGCGTTTCGGTCATTCAGCCAGATCGCCCGCTGCAGAGCTTCCACGGCTTTGCCCAGCTGTGATTGGCGCAAGAAGGCCTCGCCGAGGTAATGCCAGGCGAGGGAATTGGAAGGATTTCTTGCGAGGTCCTTTTCTAGGTGGCGAACCACTGCCTCATAGTCTCCCTTGATCATGGCGACAGCGCCGAGTTGATAGTTGAATTCTGACCAGTCAGGCCATTTGCCCGAGGCTTCCAGCAGCAGAGCCTCCGCGTCTTGCCCGTAAGCGGTCTGGTACATGAGGTGCGCAGCCAGCAAGAATGCCTGTGGAGAATCTGGTTTTATCTGAAATAACTTGGCGTAGGTTCTTCGTGCGTTGTCGCGATCATGGGTATGAAGATAAGAGGTCGCCAAAGCATAGAGGAGGTCTGTATCATTGGGCTCCCACGCGACCGTCTTTTCCAGCAGGGGGACGGCCTCCTTCCAGCCGTGGCGGATGTAGTAGGCCATGCCGAGGAATTGAACCGTCTGTTTCCACGCCGGCGATTGCTCCGCCTCGGCCTTCAGGGCCGCCGATAAGTGTTCAATGGCCGCTTCGAAGTTCTTGAGATGATAATGCGCCAGTCCTATTCCGTGGTGGGCTTCAGGTCGCTCTGGATACTGTTTGACCCAGGGAATAAGTTTCTTGATAACCGCATTAAACTCGTCTTGCTTCAAAAGCCCTCTCGCTTCGCTGACTGCCTGGAGGTAATCGCTCTCATTTATAGATTGGCCCGAGATCGCTACCGCCGTGAAGCAGGCGAGAGTTACTAATCCGAGCAGTGGTTGGCGGACGCGACTTTTGCCTGTCCTCTCCCCTCGCCCCGCTCGGGGAGAGGGGATCGGGGGTGAGGGGCGCTGATTAGGGCCCGCACAGTGTCCTGCTACTTCTGCACCTGTTGGTAATATGATGGGAATGCGTTTCATCGCGACAGAACCCCCTTACCCTGCTCAATGGTCAATATTCGGTCGACCCCGGGGAGCACATATGTTTCCCGAGTCCCGTTTGCCCAGACAACCTCTAGTTTTTCGACGGTCTCTGCCTTTCCCAGGCCAAAGTGGACCCTGAGACTGCTGTGGGAGATGTAGCTTCTCCCGGAGGCCACTTCGCCTCTTTGGCGAAATCCGCCGGCCGTGCAGAAGACGACGGATCCGATCGCATCACGAGGCGTTCTCTTGGAAGGGTCACCAACAAGCTTGATCTCAATCCAATGGCCGGCGCGATTCGCACCTTGATTTTTGAGCAGCGTGGGCTCGCTGTCCAGGTTATTGAGAATGACATCGAGGTCACCGTCATTGAACAAGTCCCCGATCGCCGCGCCGCGGCAGCTTTTCGGCTGGGTGAAGCCGGGCCCCAGGCTTCCGGACACATCTTCAAACTTGCCGTTCCTCAGGTTCCGCAACAATAAGGTCCTTTGCAGATACGAGGTTGGCCAGTTCATCTGATCAATCTGGGGATAGGTATGTCCGTTGGCGGCAAGAAGATCGAGCCAACCATCGTTGTCGTAATCGAAAAACTCAGTTCCCCAGCCGAGAAACGGCACAGTCACCTGGCCGAGACCGGATTCCAAAGTCACGTCGGCGAACTGCAGCGAGCCATCGTTGCGATACAGCGTGTAGGTGTCGCTGGAAAAAGTAGTTAGGAAGAAGTCCACTCTGCCATCGTGGTTGTAATCGCCGGCTGCCATGCCCATGTAGGCTTGGGGGCGCCCGTCCAGATTGGTTCCGAGACCACTGAGGAGCCCGATTTCCTCAAAACCGCCTTTGCCGTTGTTGCGGTAAAGGTAGTTCGGATGTCCGTCGTTGGCGATGACGATGTCGAGCCACCCGTCATCGTCGACATCCGCCCAGGCCACGGCAAAGCCATACCGGCCCTCACGGTCGACCACGCCGGCCGAGCGGGTTACATCGGTGAAGGATTGCCCGTCCTTGTTGCGAAACAGAAAGTCCGGTGCGGGATCCAGGCCTAAAGGACCGCAGGCTACGCGCATTCCTTCGTAGTTGCAGAAGGCCCGGCCACGATCAAACGCTGCACCCTGGCCAGCTCTGCGGCTAGGCACGGCTTGAACCTGCATTCCCGCTGCTTTCTCAACATCAGGCGAAACCGGCGCCCTCCGAGTTCCGGCGGGGTTCTCTACATCATCGCTACCGGATGGGGGCAAATGATTCCAGTCCCATTCGACATAGCCGGCCACAAACAGGTCGAGCAGGCCGTCCTTGTTGTAATCGCCAAACGCGCACCCCGTGGCCCAGGTGTTGATCTGGATTCCCACTTGGTGGGAGACATCGATGAAAGTCCCGTCCCCGTTGTTCTTGTAGAGCCGGCTCACGCCCAGATTCCCGACAAACAGATCCTCCCACCGATCGTTATTGAAATCCCCGGCGCATACCCCGGTTCCCCAGCGCTCGTTAGCGAGGCCCGCCTTCAACGTCACATCGGTGAAAGTCCCGTCGTGATTGTTTCGGAAGAGGGCTGCACGAGACGGACTCGACCGTCCTTGTCGGGCCGCATGGCTCAACGCGTTGACTAGGTAAATGTCCAGCCAGCCATCGTTGTCATAATCGAACACTGCAACTCCGGAACCCATGATATCGGGAAGATAGGGTTTTGACGGAGACCCGCCTACATGCCGGAACTGGCTGAGCCCGGAAGCAGAAGTGATATCCTCAAAGGTCACACCTTCGGCAGCCCTGGCTGAAGGACCCGGCGAGAGCAGAGTGGGCAGCTCTCTTCTGGAAGGTCCGCCCTGCCCAAAAAGAACCAGCGCTAGGAGGACGCAGGAGAAGAAGAACGCTGCTGGGATTGTGGTCCTCACCAAGTGCAAGCGCATAGGTAATCATCCAACATCACATCTGTCCAAATCAAAACATGATGAGCATCATTGAAGATTGAAAACTTTTGAAAGTTACCCCGCGTCGCAGCGAGGGGGTTGAGTGAGTTTGAGTGGCGCCGCTCTTCGCCACCCCATCAATAAGCCTCAGTGACTGGCGTTCGGATAAAACCCGGGAGCAAGACAGTTGACTTGAATTTGGGGCCCTACCCATTCGCTCAAGGGGACTGCCTCTCTCAAGTCCAAAAAATTCAACCTAGAGTCTTCGCTGTAGGCGATGGTGATGTCTGCCAGAAATGCGTTTCCTGTTGACAGGCTTGCAACGGATATGCTATTCACCAATGATGATTAATAATAATGGAACACAGCACGAAGAGTCAAGCCGCAATTCTGATCTCAGCCTGTCGGACTTTGCGATCCGAGTAACCAGACGCTTCTCAGAGTTGCGAATAAAATCTGTTGAATCCGATAGCAAGAACCTCGTACACCATATGCGTATCTCATCTCCAGATCAAGGGGACTTCAACCAATAGAAGGGAAACCCTGAAGCCCCAGTTCATCAACGCCATAACTATGATTGGTTCGAATTACCTTTCGAAGTCGTTCGATAGCTTCGTTTTCCGTTCTGTCGCAGGTCAGAGAGCGCTTGCCATCATCAGGTCCCTGCTCGTCGCGCTTTTCATTCCAGTAACATCGTCGTTACCGGTGTCCGCAGCAGAGGATCCCAAACCCGACCCGAGCGCCATTGAATTCTTCGAGAAGCAAGTCCGCCCCTTGCTCGTGAAGCAGTGCATCTCGTGTCACGGCGAGGCACAGCAGTTTTCCTCGCTGCGGGTCGATTCTCGCGAAACCCTGCTGAAAGGTGGGATCCGTGGACCCGCGATCATTCCGGGCGACGCGACTCTCAGCCTGCTCGCGAAAGCCGTCAGGCATGAAGGCTTGAAGATGCCGATGGGCTCAAAGCTTACCCCAGAAGAAATTGCCGCTATCGAAAAATGGATCAATCTGGGAGCTCCTTGGCCGTCTGCCAGCGCTGT
>JAKEER010000499.1 GCA_022616615.1 Acidobacteriota bacterium | reverse complement strand
GCCCAATACAGGATTCGGGCCCAGGCCAAGAGTGACACTTTGGTCACCAGGGCCGACAGCAGCGGTGAAACCGAGTCAGGCGCTGAGCTATAGGCATCCGGCAACCACCCGTGCAGCGGCATGAGCGCCATCTTGATTCCGAGTCCAACGAACATGAAAACCATGCCGCCGATGACGGCCTTGGAGTCCAAAAGCGCTGGCACGCGCTGCGCCAGGTCGGCCATGTTCAGTGTCCCTGTAGCCGCGTAGAAATAGCTGACGCCCAGCAGGTAAAAGATCGCGCCAATAGAGGCCAGGATGAGGTATCGAAACGCGAACACCAACGCTTTGCCGCCGGCCATGCCGATCAATGCAGCTGCGGATAGTGCGACTACTTCCAGAAACACAAACACGTTGAACAGGTCACCCGCGAAGACGGTTCCCGTCAAGCCGGTGAGTAAGAGCAGAATCAACGTGTAGTAGAGCACGACTCGACTGCCCGCCGGATGCGGAGCGACCCTGCCGGAATAGATCAAACAAATGGAGGCGATCAGAGAAATCGCGACCATCACCACGCTTGCCAACCCATCAGCGACCCACTCGATTCCGATGGGTGGCGCCCAGCCGCCGAACGCATAGCGGATTTGGCCGAACCGCAGCACGGCTATCAGATTGGCCACAGCCGTGACGCTCATCGTCCAAACGGCGGCCAGCGCCATCGGGCGACACCATGTCCGATGCCTCAGCCCAATCATCGGCATCGAGATGGCCGTCAGCAAAGGAATGCAAAACAACAACGCCGGGAGATGCTGTGTCATTCAAGCCTCTTCAAAATCTCATCTTCGTCCAGGCTGTCATACTTCCGATAAATAGCGGTGACCAGCGCGAGTGAAACTCCCAGCGTGGCCACCTGCACCACGATCCCTGTCAGGATCAGGGCATGCGGCAGTGGATTCGCATAAGCTCTGGCTTGAACCTTGCCAGCCGTCGGCAGCAGGATGGGAACGGTCGCCTCGGCCTTGACGCTGAACGTGACGAAGAAAAAAAGGACGCTTGTTTGAACCAGGTACATCCCAATCAGCTTCTTCACCAAGTTGTGGTGAGTGATCGCGATGTACAGGCCCCAAAGAAACAGAACCACGAAGGCGATATAATTGGGCCTCTGGAGCGTGGCCTTGATGAACTCAAACATGAGAATCCTCCTCATGGTCGATAAAGGCCAGGCTGAAAACAATGGAGACCGCCGTCACCGCAACATCAAGGGCGACTCCGATTTGTGTCAGGACAATGCCCAACGAACGGCGCGCAGATGGCTCCAGACCGGGAACTGCGAGATTTGAGTAGTTGAGGAACTCCCCTCCCCCGATCAAACACAGCCCTCCCACCCCGGCGAAAACAATCAGGCCAAGCCCGTCACCGTGCAGAACCTTCTTCGCCAGCGTGCTCGGGGAACCTTCCGGACCGAAAACGAGAATCGAAAGGATTAAACTTGCCCCCAGCATCACACCGGCTACAAATCCTCCACCGGGTGAATACTGACCAAAGAAAAGGATGTACAACGCGTAGAGCTGTACCAGCGGAATGAGCAGCCTGCTCAATGTTGTGACGATGACACTGTCGTGGGGCTGTATCATGTTCGAGTTCTCCTCAACAGTGCGGCACATGCTATTCCGGCGGTGAAAACCACGGCCGTCTCGATCAGGGTGTCGAATCCACGATAGTCCATGATAATAGAGGTGACGACGTTCGGGGTTCGAGTATCTTGCAGGCTATTCTCCAGGTAAACAGGGGAAACGTGCACGCTAGCGGGAGAAGCTGGATCCCCGAATTCGGGTAGATCATCAGCCGCGTACAGGAGCAGCAACCCGAATGCCGGCAATCCGAGCAACGCGACCAACGGAGGGGTCGTGCGCCGAATACTGTGGTCCTTGGGATCGGTTTGGAAGAGGGTTAGTAGGAAAAACACCGTCGCCAAGCCGGCCCCGACGACCGCTTCGACAAAAGCCAAATCCACTGCTCCAAGCCACGCCCATACCAGCGCCAGGAAGAAACTGTACGACCCAAGAATAAACGCCGCACTGATCAGGTCCTTCACCAGAATCGCACCGGCCGCCGTGATCATGAGCAAAGCCAACAAGGGGAGTTCAAAGGAATACGTCATGGGTTTTCAATATTCTCCATTATGCTGGTTCCCGGGCGGCGGGGGTTGAGACGGCGTTCTCACTTCGTTGGCCAGGCTGGCTCCGACCTGACTGTGGCCCCGCAGACTCGACGCCAACCATCCCATCAACTACGTTGCCAGAAAGTTGCCGTTCCTTAGTCCACGGCTTCAGACCAGCTCGAAGCGCGGCCCGAACCGTTGCGTGCGTGATCACCGGATTAAGGAGGTACAACAAGACGAGAACGACGACGATCCGAACCAGATTTGCACTGAGGCCCTGGTACAGGGCCAAGCCAAGCAAGAGAAAAAACGCACCCAGCGAATCTGTCAACCCGACGGCGTGCGAGCGCGTGAACACGTCGGGCAAGCGCACGACGCCGATCGCGGCCACGAGCAAGAAGAACAGCCCGACAAAAATGAGTCCAATACCCATCAGCGACATCAGGCGCTCCCCCTCTCCTCCAAATACTTGGCGATAGCCAGCGCGGACACTAGATTCAACAGGGCATAGCCGGTTGAGATGTCCACGAACATCTCCACGCGACCATAGATCGTGCCGATCAACACGAGCAGGATGATCGCCTTGGTGGAGATTCCGTTCAGCCCTAGCACCCGGTCGAAAACGGTCGGCCCGTAAATGACGCGATACAGATACACCCCGATCAGCCCCGCCACGGTGCTCAAGACAAACAGAAAGAACGCGTTCGTCAGCGTCATGCTCGAACCTCAAAGTTCTCGGCGATTCTCTGCTCCATCCGCAAGCTGGTCACATCATCCGCCGAAGCGTCATCCATCGCATGAACCAGCAACTCATCGGAATTCACTTCCACGGTGATCGTACCTGGAGTCAGCGTGATGGAATTGCCGAAGAGCACGATGCCGGCCTCTCCTTTCAAGCTGGTTTGATGCCGGATCAGTTTCGGGTCAATGGGAAGACGTGGATGCAGTATGAGATACGACAAATGGATTCCGCTCTGAATAATCCGCGACACGAGCCACGGACCGTATGCCAGCATGCGCAACCAACGTACTTTCTCGAGACGAGAGTTGCCCGGTTCAGTATTCAGTAGGGCTACCCCAAACGATGCAACAAACCCCAGAACCATATGAAAGACGTTGTAGCTCTGCGACAACAGCAGCCACAGCATGTAGAAGAAAAGAGTGTTACGGCTCAGTTTTCCAAGCCTGCCGTCGTTCATTGCACTTCCCAAGTCCCATCGGGGTTATACCGCTGAAACTCGCCGCTCGCTGGATCTACCGCGACGAGCGTGACCCATTGGTTATGGAATAAGTTTTGGAGCACAGTGTGCTTTTGAATGATCGGGGAGATTCGGCTGACGGGAGCCTCAAGAATCGTCAACAGCCGCATGGGTTCGTGAAAATGTTTCCGCCCATCGCTCACCGACTGTAACGGGAGCCCAGTCTGAAGATCGCTCTGGGCGCCGAGCATCACTCCAATACCCGACACCACGTTGTGGATGACCTTGCTGCCACTTCCCCAGAACCACGGATCGACGGCGGAAAAATAGTATTCCGAGTTGAGCCACTTCACGACAACCAACGGAGCCGTCATGAGGAACTCCAGCCTCTTTCCGTCCGAATCCAGCTCAGGATCATAGGAGTTCATGAAAACGCGGCCGCCCAGATCAAGTCCACGGCTCAGGTCTCGCCTTCCGATGAGGAAGACTGCGCTCGCGGATAGGCCCCATTCCGGACGAACGTTTGCCCAATCGACGGTGCGATCGGCGACGTACCTGTATGCCGTTTCGGGTGACGGCCCTCTCGGGGCGTGCGGCAAACGTCCGCAGCGCTCCAGGGCGTCCTGGGCGCCCGCTTTCTCGAGATCTTGCATCATGACGCGCAAGTCTTCGCGATGGCTCGCCGGGACATCGTCGATGTCATAGAACACGACGCGACCCGACGTCGTGATGTGTTTCGCCGGCAAGAACCAGGTGTCGTCTGGAACATCGAGTTCGCGCTGCTTGAGCAGCCTTCGCACTTCGGGCTTGTTGGCCATGTTGGCAAAGGCCCGTGCATTCGGATCGCCATGTTTGCCGCCACAGGCGCCACAGTCGAGCGCCGAGGCATACGGATTGTTGTCCGTCGCGCTGCCGTGGCCACAGAGTACAACGAAGCGGCCGAAGTTTCTGGTCAACCCCATCATCCGCAGAGCAAACTCCACCGAGTTCGCCTGCTCGACTACAGTTAACCCCCACGGTAGTCCGTTTTCTGGACGAACCTCAGTCCCCGCGGATTGGGACGCGGTCCGCTCCTGATCAAACTCGTCCCGGTCCACCGGAATCCGGGTCGCCACGCGTTGGTCAAACCATCGTCGCAGCCATCCCTTCACGGTTTCATGCGGCCTCCGCAGCAGGGTCTTTCCAATCAAAGCACCGCTGTAGAAGAACCCCAACAAATCAATGAGCATGAACGCAGCAATGGGGTTCTGTTTCAGATCATGAAACATGTGATCCCCGAGTCGGCGCCAGCGAGTCCCCGACGCATAAACCTGCAACGGCTGGTCCTGCCCGGGCCGGGGGGTTTCATTGACGGCAAACTTGGGTTTGAACAAGACCGGACACAGTGGATTGCGTTCTTCACTATCAAACGCCTGATGATGGATAAACATTCCGAAAAACCCGGCGAAGCCGTAGGTGTCGTAGGGTCCTTGGGCCTCGATATGACGGCGGAACGGTTCGGACCGCACATCGATGCAACAAACTAACTGGGCCCGCGGACGCACTTGGATCCGAACCTGTTTGTCGCGATGGGCCGACAACCTGGCGATCAACCCTTCTCGATAGTTTGCTTCGTAGGCCTCCAGCCACACCGGGCTGTGTTGATCCTCCGGAAACGCATCTAACCATCCAAGCAGCGTGGCGATGCTGGAATCGGAAAGCTCATGTACTTCTGTCGGAGTCAATTCGAGAAACTGCGCCAGGCGAAAGAGGCGCCAAGCGTCGCGGCAAATGGCGTTCGTCTGAGGGTCCACGGGATGGGGGGCCGTGCCGGTGAGCTTTCGATATTCATCGAGATGCTCCCGCCAGTAGGACTCGATTCCGGCCAGAGTCCCAGCAACTCCCCACTCTCGCCGGCAGAGCGCGTCGGCAAGCTCAACCTCATAAAACAGGCGGACAGCCAGGTATTGGACAGGATCGATCGGGTGTCCCTGCTGGCCCGGGTAATCTGGGTTTTCACCTAGCCAGCGAATGAAGCCGGCCCAGCCCGGCAATTGGGCTAAGTGCCGCGACAGGTATTCCGTCCACCGCTCTTCGGGAACTCCGAGCCGTGCGAGGCCGACGGCGATTGCCTCCTCCGGCGAACCGGGCAGATCGCGAACTTTTTGCGCGAAGTTTTTAATGCCGAGGAATCGGCCGGAAGGATCGCGTTGCGCCAGTTCGCGCCAGCTTTGATAGTACCCTCTGTCTCTGCCGGGCATTGACCAACCAGCGATCCCCTCATCGACAAAAGCCGCGGTCCATTTCGTCATCTGGGCGTTGCTCTGCTCGACGATTGAAGCGCCAGGCAGAACGTCCAGCCAATCGCCCACTGTCCGTTGGGCGGGCAGCGTTACCTCCGAGGCAGGTTCAGTCGCCGCGAGCTGGGGTTTGCTTCCACTTTGGCGCGGATCGTGAGAATCGCGATCGGACCGATCCGATAGGCGAAGAGCCGATAGCGTGCCGTTCCACAAACTCCTCACATACGACTCTTCCACGTTCTTCCCCGCCAGAGCCGAGTCACCTGCGGTGCGCTCTTTGATGCGGCGCCTCGATTCGGCGGGAAGATCGTCTTGGAATCGTCGGGTCGCGGCTGCGGCGCTCATCGTCCAAGTCAACAGCACTGGGTCCAGTGAGTTGAATCCAAAGAGAAGGTGCAGTCGCAGCACATCCGCATAGCCAATGCGACGAGTTCCGACATGAACAAAGGTTTGCGTGTGAATCGACGGCCCGACTCGCTGAGACGCACGGATTACGTTTTCCTCCGTCATGCGCCCTTCCTGAAACAACTGGCGATACTCGCCGTTGGACAGGTATCCGTTTCCGCCCAACAGATGTTTGGCCTCGCGAACGCCTCTATCAAAAGGCAAGTGTTCCAGCCCATGAAGTGGATTGCGCTTCGCAAAGCTCTTCATCGGCCAGAAGGGTGCAATGGGCTCACAAGCCGTGGTGATCTGATGGCTCAGGCGCTCTCGTTCTTCTGCGGAGAGAATTTGGGGCTGTTGTGCGGTCGATTCAGATAGCATGAGCTCCACTTTTGTCACCTCTGTCACGCCTTCGCTCTTCTTCACACCCGCTGGACAACGGCATTCGCCCGTTTTTGTCGTGCTGCCGTCGGATGGTGGGACAGGCTTCGATGTTGTTCTAATCCGTCAACAACCAGCTTTGAGCCAGCTTCCTTGAATTCACTTTCCATCTCGTGAAGCTTTTGCATCACGGTGTGATCCACCAGAAACGTTTCCGACAAATCGACAGTCACAACAGGCGCTCCCTTCAGTCGCTCCAATCGTTTCTTTAATCCGATCCAGGTGCTGAATACTGCGGAGTCCTTGACGGCGACCCTGGGTCCATCCTTGTCACTGCGCTTTTCGTCAGCTCGCAATTTAAAAAGTGAAAGCACAGGAGCCCCATGCACAATGTGGATCACCACCTTAACAGCAATGCCGATGGCAATCCCGACCAACAGATCCGTTGCCAGCACGCCAACGATGGTTGAGACAAAGATGATCAGCTGTTCCCGCCCGACCTGATACATATGGACAAACGATTGGGGCGAAGCTAAACGAAAACCCGTAAAGACCAGCATCGCCCCCAACGCCGCCAGCGGGATCTGGTTGATCAACCCCGGGACAAGCGCGACGAAGAGCAGTAGAAAGGCTCCGTGAAACATATTGGCGAATCGGGTTTTTGCGCCATTGTCGATATTCGCTCTGCTGCGCACGATTTCCGAGATCATAGGCAGCCCGCCTACCAGGGCTGCGGCAGTGTTCCCAACTCCGACAGCGAGCAGGTCACGATCGTGGTTTGTTTTTCTACGCCAGGGGTCGATCTGATCGATTGCTTTGGCACTCAATAAAGATTCCAGGCTTCCGATGAACGCGAACAGGATGATGTACTTCAATCCCGCGGACGTAGCCACTCCGGAGAAGTCTGGAAATGTAACTGCGTTGAACATGTTCGCGGGCACAGCGACAAGAAAATTCGGACCAAGAATGTAGTCTCGACCATTGAACGAATAGGAATGTGCCTGGCTTAAGTTGAAGTAAATCCCAAGAGGAACTGTCACAAGCAACACCACCATGGGAGCAGGGATCACCCTTAGCTTTGGATTCTTGATCAGCGGATAACCGAACATAATGACCAAGCTGATGATCCCGATCAAACCCACAATGGGATTCATGTTCACAACGAACGTAGGAATCTTGGCAAGCAGTTCCAGCGGCGTTCCTTCCGATCCCAGGCCCATGGTGATGGGAAACTGCTTAGCGATAATGATGATGCCAATCGACGCCAGCAATCCGTGAACTGCCGAGCTCGGGAAGAATTCTCCAAGAATGCCGGCCCGAAACACTCCAAAGAGAATCTGAATAACCCCGGCCGTCACACCAACGCCAAGGGCAAGCCGATAGGCCTGAAAATCTGCTGCAGGATCTCGTCCCCCGGTAAAGCCAAATTCGGTCACGCAACCAATGGCTATAACAATCAGTCCTGCTGCAGGTCCCTTGATTGTCAGTTCTGAGTTGCTGAAGAACGGGGCTAGCAGTCCCCCAATAATCGCGGTAAAAATGCCGGCGATCGCCGGGTATCCGCAGGCGAGTGAGATCCCTAGGCAAAGCGGCAGCGCAATGAGAAAGACCAGGAACCCAGAAAGCAGATCAGACTTCCAGTAGGCGCGAAGCCCCGCGAGCGTTCCTCTCGGCGTCTGGTTCGCTTCCAGAGGCATGGCCAGGTTAGCTTTTGCCATAGATGCACCTCTCTCAACTCCGAAGAAGGTTCGACGAAAGATGTCGTGAGATGACCGTGCTGAGGGGAGCAGTGCACGACCATAGACTGCGTGGTTATCCACGTGCCGTGCTTGCCATTGAACCGGCGATGGACTTAGTTAGAAGATAGCGGGGGGAGCCCTGGAAGGAGGCGGCGGGCCAAAAGCTTCGTGAAGCTGAAAGCGTTCGTCTACAAACCAAAGCCGCCCATGACGGCGAAAATCGGGCTGCGACTGGTGTTCGTCGGCTTCGCCGTGGCGGCGCTCACGATGTCGTTTTGGGTTCGATGATTCCCGCCGGGTTGCGTTAATCTCGTGAAAGACAAAGGTCCCGCTTTCAGACTCGGTGGCTTCGGCAACTTTGATGAGGTTTCGGTTTCCAACCGCTGTGCCTCCATATGCGACCAAAACCAAAAGGAGCATGAAGGACCGAATGAACCACTTTCTTAAATTCGGAACCCTCATCACCACTTGCCTCCTCAATTTCAGCTTTCGACTGCGGTTCAATGCTTCTACAAATAGCGCCACGTTAATTAGCACACCAATCGAGGCGCGTCAATGCCTGAATGCATGCCAGAATGCATGTCTGGCACATGTCTGAAGCATGCTTGTCCGTACTTTCTGAATAAGCGGCGATACCCTCCCGATCATAGCCAAGCTGGGTGCTGTGTGGGAGCTTAAGTGCGGCTCCCGGCAGAGCTGCGACCTCGCGTTCTTTTTCGCTTTGCTGCCTGCCTACCCCTTCTGGGAGTTGAAGAGTTCGAACCCGCCTCCCTGCAACTCAGGTCAACTGGGTGCACGAGTACGCTCCTTGCTGCTTCAACGCCAAGGTACAAGGGATCCCGTATCCCTGCGACGGATAGCTTGAATGGCCCTTCAAAGGGCGCTTTTTCCATCAGAACCAGGCGTGCACCTGGGACGAGCTTCTGCCTTTCTATATAAGCCAGGAACTGAGGGTCATCATGGGTCACCCGGCGGACAAGGTAGTTCCCCTCTGAAGCGTCCGCCAGACAGAGGTCATGTTCAGCCGGGCAAAACCCTTCAGCATTGGGAATCACTTTGCCGTGAGGATCCTCTACCGGATGGTCCAAGATCGTATCCAGTCTGCCAACGAAAAAGTCCGAAACGACATGTTCAAGTTTCTCTGCTTCATCGTGAACTTGTTCCCTTCCATAATCCATGATTTGTTGCAGAAACAGTTCGATGAGGCGGTGACGCCGTACAATCTTCAATGCGGCTAACCGGCCTAATGGTGTCAGGGTCGCACCATAGTAGGGTTTGTACTCCAACAAGCCAGCTTTCTGCAGCTTTCTAAGCATGTCCGTGACAGCGGCATCGGAAACATCCAGGTGGCGCGCCACGTTGGATGTGCTGGCATGCTGATTCATGTCCTCGATCTTCAGGACAGCTTTCAAGTAGTCCTCAACGGTGCTGGAGACCACAGCCTCGTACCTCCCAGATTTTCGATTAGTCTAAATCAATGCCTTCGAGATAGGCCACTAAAGATATTTGACAACTCAAAAGATTTAATCAATATTTAGACTTATCGAAATATTTTTTCCAATGCGCTTCAGTTCTTTGTTGAAGCGGAAAGGTTAGCCCGATGAAAACGTCGTTTGTGAACAGATTCTTTTCTAGAATCGCTCTCACCTTGGCTTTTCTGACTATTGGCCTCACGCTGGCCCCAGTGTCTCAAGCCGTCCCCTACTTTGCTCGCAAATACGATGTCCGCTGCTCGCGCTGCCATCTCCTGCCGCCTATGCTCAATGAGTTCGGTCAGCGGTTCGTGGCGAATGGCTACAAGCTACGCGAGTTAGAGAAGAAAGCGCCAACAATCCCGGTTGCGATGTGGGTCACGCATCGGGTGGAAGTGGATGAAGAAAACGAGCGAGCAAAAGGGTATTTCAACCGGGTGGAGGCTATTTCTTCGGACGCCTTGGCTCCTTGGCTCTCTTACTTCGTCGAGTGGCGGCCACTGAGCTACCAGACCACTTCGTCGCAGAAGCTACTTGGCCGGCATGGCCGCTTTGAGGATCTGTTTATACAGTTCTGGCTGCCGCAAAGAATTGCGATTACGGTGGGCCAGTTTCGCATGCTGAACCAATGGGATGTGTCCCGGCGGCTCACTTTATCCGAACCTCTGGCTTTTTCAGCTGGTGTAGCAGGCAAGTCTTCGAGCAACTCACGCTTGGGGTCCTTGCGATCCTTTTCGCTGGCCGGGCGGGCACCCGCTGTGAGGGCAACTTTTCAAACCCTCTCCGGCGGTTCTGAGTCCGACGGATGGTTCCATGAGCTGGTCTTGCCTCTTAGCGGCGAATTGACATTGCCTTTGGGACAAGAAGCGAAGCGGAACGCCAGCTTCGAGCTCGAAGGACGACTCAAAGGATTTCTTTACGAAACTTACTATCGCAAGGGACTTTCGTCGATTGGAGGTACTTTCTTCCGGGGAGATGATCGCTGGCTTTCTAACCTCACATCGACACTGCAACTGGGCCGTCACGTGTTCATGGGCTCGGCAGGAACAGCAAGATTTCGTACAGGAGTTCACGATTTCCGACTGAGCGTGGGCGACAACTGGATCCCCAAGAATTGGCTGGGACTGGGCGCTCGGCTTGACCATCAGAGCGGCATACGGCGAAGACCGGCTCTAATACCCCATCTCAACTTCAGCTTTCCGAGCGGAAAGTATACCTTTCTTTTCACGATTGAACAGAGAATCCAAGCCAGAAACTACAATACGGCTTTCGAGTTCGGGGCAGTATTTTGATGCTTGTGGGTACTGCCAGAAGCCCAGTTCTGAAAACAGGATCTATCCAAGCACGTGGCCGGAAAGAGACGGCGGAACTCTAAAGGCTGCACTAAGGGTGAGCCCGTCTTAACGGGTTTCGGTCGAAGACTCCGCGAAGGGGGCGTGACCAAAAAATTCGCGGCGAATGCGGTCACGTTCCCGGTCGATCTGCTCCGGCGTCGCGCCCACCTGGCGAAGCATGAATTCTGTCATCGACAGGGCGACTTCACCTTCTCCCGAAAACACGGCGTCGGCGCCCGCGTGCCTCAGTGCCGATGCTTCCCGCAGGTGCACGGAACGAGCGAAGACGCGGATCTTCGGATTGCATTCCTTGGCCGACCGAATCAGTTCCTGGCTGCCGGACATCCCGGCGGTGCTCAGAATCAGACTCACTGCTCGTTCCACGCCGGCGTGGGTCAGTGTCTCCCGGTGCGAAGCATCACCATACACAGCCATGATTCCTTCAGCCTTCAGATCTCGAAATGTGTCGAGGTTCAACTCGATGACAACCGGTTCGATTTCGCTCTCTCTGAGCAGCCGCGTTACAGTTCGCCCCACGGGGCCATAGCCGACCACAATCGCCCGCGGGGTAGTAGCATAGGAATCGCCCGCCGCGTGTGCGGCGTCACTCGACTTCCGGTTCACAGCAGCGTTCAGCATTCGCCACCGCTTCAGCTTCGCTTCAAAACCATCGATCAGCCGGTAGAGCAATGGGTTGATCGAGATGGAGACTATGGACGCAGCAACCAGCGCGTTATGCGCAAGATCCGGGAGCAGGCCCAGATCTCTGGCAACGGTCGCGAGGATGAAGGAAAACTCACCGATCTGAGCGAGGGCCACGGCGACCGAAAGGCCCGTCCGCAGCGGGCATCTCAGAAGCCACACGAGGGCCAGCGCAGCCAGCGGCTTGCCTAGCAAAACAGTGGCGAGGGTCGCGGCTACAAGTCCGGGCGCCTCCACCAGGCGCCTGGGATCAAAGAGCATCCCGACGGAGACAAAGAACAGCACGGCAAATGCGTCTCGCATAGGCAAAGCCTCTGAAGCCGCGCGAAGGCTGAAGTCTGAACGCCCAACCACCATCCCCGCCAGGAATGCGCCGAGGGCCATCGAAGCTCCGAACAGCTTGGCTGAGGCCACGGCGATGCCAAGGGCTATGACAAGAATGGTCAGTGTGAACAACTCCCGCGAGCGCGTTCTGGCTACTTGGCTCAACACCCGGGGAATGAGACGTCCGCCGGCCAAAAGAGTGAACACGACCAGCACACCCAGTTTTGCCAGGGCCAGAACAAGGGCAAGGGGAACGTTAGCCGGCGAAACCTGGCCGCTTCCGAAGATCACCGGCAACAGAACCAGCACCAAAACCGTAAAGAGATCCTCAACAACAAGCCAACCAACAGCAATGTGGCCCGTAGGGGTGTGGAGGTCGTTGTTATCGGACAGAACGCGCAATAACACCACGGTGCTGGCGACCGAGATGGCCAGGCCGAAGACAATGCCGGCCGGACGGCCCCAGCCCATACCCATGCCGATGAAACAGCCCAGAACTGTCGCAACCAAGATTTGGCAGAGAGCGCCGGGAATCGCGATGCGGCGGACTTCGAGCAGCTCCTTCACATGAAACTGCAGCCCTACTCCAAACATGAGCAGGATGACGCCAACCTCAGCCAGTTGATCTGCCAGATGCTTGTTCGCGACAAACCCAGGCGTGTTTGGGCCCACGACCAATCCCGCCAAAAGGTAACCAACGATCGGCGACAGTCTAAGACGCTGAGTCAGGTAGCCGAGAACGAGCGCAGCCACCAAGCCGCCGGTAAGAGTCAGAATCAGGTCGAGATTGTGCATGAATAGTAACGAAAGACCCGCAGCGTTCATTGGCGCGAGGTCGACATGAACGGCTCCAGGCCGGGACAAACGATCAGCCGCTGGCCCTCCTTCCACACGCAGCCCATCGTAACACCGCTGAAGCAAAAACACTGAAACATCCGTGCAGCGGCGTGATAGGCTGCCGTGGTCTCGCCGCGCAGCCGCGGCGTGAACTCCTCTATCCCCTCCTCGGAGACCTCGGAGGGGTGGCTGGCGCAACGACAGCGGTCGTGCAGCGACGGCGGTCGCGGAGCGACGGCGGTCGCGGAGCCAGACGGGGTGGGTGGTCGGGTCGAAGTCACAACCCACCCCAGGGCCTGGCGGCCCTTTCCCCTCCCGAGAGGGGATTCGGCGGGATTTTCTAACCGACATCACACCGCTCCGAGCGGTGTGGAGGCTCCTCTGAAAATCCCCCTTAGCAAAGGGGGAAAGAAGGCGCAGCCTTTAGGGGGTTGTCGTGACGGGTTTGGGAAGGCCGACCGTACAACCCCCTGGCGCTTCGGTGAAGGCTTCTCAAGCCTTCACTGGAGATTGGACATTTCTTGGAGTGGCGAAGCCCATCCTGGGAGCGCGGG
>JAKEER010000498.1 GCA_022616615.1 Acidobacteriota bacterium | reverse complement strand
CGGTAGAGTCTGAGCCTCGGCGATGACTTGGTAGAAATACTCGGTATCGGGTGCCAACCCGCTCAATTCAGCGGTGTGGCGGTAAGAGGGTGAATCCAAATCCGTGTCTGACGGCAGGAGCTCCTTGACCGACGAAGTCACTCGCTTCGCGGTGTCTCCATGGCTGGCGATCCACACGGCGCCCTGCCCCGGTTGGGCGGTTGTCCACGCCACCACGGCCCGGTCTGGCCCAACGTTCTGCACATAGGGGAGGCGGGCGATAATGGCAGCCTGGGAACGAAGGGGGGCGCAGACGGGCGCCACGAGAGCGCCAGCGAGGGATTTGAAGAATCCTCTTCGATTCAACTGGGTGTCCTCTGTTCTACGTGCTTGGCTAAAAGCAGGCTGCGTCGCTGCGGTTAGTGCAGCGCTGTGGATGTTTCGCTGTCGGTGAGGTTGAGGCTTTAAGAAAGCCTCAAGCCGGCATGATCCCACGGCTTTTTAACCGAGCTGCCGGCCATGCAGCATTAATAGTTGTTTCACCTTGACCGGGCGCATTTTTCACAACTTCAGGGTGATGGCAGTGAGTCTTATCTTCCGGCGCTTTAAGGGACATCCTCCCACCACGGCCAGAACCTACCGACGTTGGAATCTTGCAGTTGACGGCCAGGCAAAGGAATGAATAGCATGAGTGGACGACGCAACGGGAGTCCTGGCGGCTGTCACGAAGATCCTTTGCGGTGAGAACTGAGTAAAGTCATGGATTCATCCCAAGATTCCCGTCTGGCTTATGTCTGGGATTACGATATCAGCTCCCATCAATTTGAAGCGATGCTGAGCGGCAAACTGACACTCGGCCGTCTCGATCGTGACTGGGCTGCGGTGCGGTTGCTGGAGCATGCGCCCTACGCCGAAATTATCCGCCAGATCGGGTTTCGTGCCCTCATCGAAGGCTGGCCCGTCTGGCGCCACCGCATCCGCTCACAAAGCCGGAAACGCGGCTTCGACTTTCTGACCGAATGGCTCCCGAAGCATCACCCCGAGCTGCTCTAAAATGTCGGCCGTGGAAGCTCACTGCTTTCGTTCCACTTTCACATACACCCATCCCGAGACCTTCTTGCCCTTTTCAACGATCAGCAAATGCGCCTCCTTCTCCAGCCCTTTGGCGTGCAGGTTATGAGCATCCGTCGAGCAGGTTTGGTTTTCCATGCAGAAGAAAGGCCTTCCTGGCGGTGTGTACACCACCATATGCGTGAACTCCGGTGAAGCGCCGAGGCTCACCTTCACTCCTTTGTCGCGGGCTTCATAGCCCGGAATACGCTCCGGAGTCAATCCCCAGTAGACATCGTCGAGTTTCAAAGCCTCTAGCGACACCGGCTCCCGCAAGTCATAGGGTGTTCCCTGCAAATCTTCCAGTTTTCCGGTGGGCAACAGGCCCTCGGCTTCCATGTGCTTCTGAGCTGGGACCTTCAGATAGGTTTCCGCGCGACTCCCAAGAATCTGGAACCAGGGATGGAAAGCAAATCCAAACGGAAGGCGTTTGGCATCTCGATTCTCCACCGTGAAAGCTAGCTTGACGCCCTGCGCATCCAGCGTGAAACGCAGACTGAGCCGGTGTTTGATGGGAAACAGCTTGAAGCCTTCTTGGCTAGAGTCCCAATCCAAATAGCTCTCCACCGCGGCCGACTTTTTATCTGCCGACGCTGTGCCCGCCTGCCAGGCGAGCTTGTGCACTAGGCCATGAATGAAATTCGTCCGCTCGTTCGGCGGGAAACTGTAGGTGTGGCCATCGAAGATGAATTTGCTGTCGCGCACCCGGTTTGGCGTTGGAAACAACACGGGAAACCCATAGCGAAGACTGGGCGTTGTTCCCCACTCCGTAGGCTGCACCAACAGTTCAGTTCCGCCGATCTTGAGCGAGTAGAGGTTGCTGCCCGCTTCCGGCACGATGCGGGCTTCCAGGCTGCGGGCGGCATCGGAAGGGTCCGAGTATTTCAAAACGGCGATGCTCCATCCTGTCTTGGTGTCGCGTTCAACCGCGGCACTGAAGAGTTTGTTGTTCATTGTCTTCTTTGGAGAACGTGTTGTGTCTTTGCCCTGCAAGCCTGGCTGCAGGCACAGCAGCAGAACGCAAGCGCCACTGCGACGCCACACTGTTCGCATCATACGGAAGGTTCCTTTGTCAGAAATGGCGCCCATCATAGCATAAGTCGCGCGGCTCTGATCCGCGAAATCAACCGCCGGGCGGCTGTTTGTGACGCCGGAATTGCCGATGGCGCTTCCGCTGGGAGCGCGGACGTCCCGTCCGCAATACCAGCTGCCAGAGGCAGACGGCAACCCGCAGCCTGCGGCCGTGTGCGACTTGGACGTTTTTCTGGCTCCCCTCCTGAGATCAGGAGGGGATGTGCCGCACCGCGGCACGGGGGTGGTCTGAGGGATACACCGAGAACCGTAATTCAAGCGTTTCGTATCGAGGAGCAGCCTTTGCGGCACGAAATGTTCGATCGGAGGTTTCCGCAAGGGCCGATCGCACCACCCCGGCGCTGGCTGTGCCATCGCCCGCCCCTCCTCAGCCGAGGAGGGGAATCAAAACGTCCCATCTCCAGGCGGCCCGCGGCCATGGGTGCGGACGGGACGTCGGCGCTCCCAGCGAAAGCGCACCGTGGTTGGTCAACTTCCCACAAATCCCACAAATCCCTTGCCGCTCGCTTTTGCGGCAACCTATAATCTCGCGACTGCACAGCCCCTGAAACCGATTCCCACTGCCTTTCTTCATGGAAGCCAAAGCGGCAACTGAGCACTCACATCTCAGAGCTTCTCTGCGACGGTTGAACGGCCCGCTGAGCGGAACGTCGCATCGTTTGCGTGGCGAGGTCTTCTCTGTCGGTCGTGATCCGGCTAACGACCTTGTCGTCGAGGGAGCCGAAGCCAACATCGTTTCGTCCCGGCATCTGGAAATTCATCGCGACGGAAACACCTTTCGACTCGTGGACCGTAACAGCACCAACGGCACTTTCCTGGACGGGCAGCGCGTGACAGAAGCCATCCTCGCGAACCATGCCCTTCTCACAATGGGGCCCGCCGGCCCGGAGTTTCAGTTCGAGCTTGAGGATTCCGGCGAGACGGATCTAGGCCAAACGCTCCGGGTGGCCGGCGCACCCGCACAGCTTCCAACGCAGCCCGCGGGGAAGGTATCGATCCTGGTACCGGGCGCGGTTACTGGCGAACAAGAACAGTTATTGAAGGAAGCCGTTAAGCGGGCGCGCCAGGCCCGGCGTTCCGGCATCGGCGGACAAACCAGCATCATCATGCGGGAGATGCTGGACAAAGCCTTGCACCGTTCCAGCAAGAAATTCAAGATCACGATTGGCGGCCTCGTTCTGGCGCTGCTGGGCGTTACGGCCTATGCCGGATGGACCATTCAAAGCCTGAAGCAACAGAAGAGCCAGATCGATATCCAGATCAATCAGCTTGAAACGGAGCTCCAGGCTGCGGGGAACGACCCGCAGCAAGTTGACGCGTTGCTGGAACGGCTCAATGGTTACCAGCAGCAAGCGCTGGCGATGCAGAAGACATTGCTCTACCGGCTCGGCGTGCGCAGTGAAGAGGCCGATTTCGTCGAGTCGGAAATCAAGGCTCTTCTTCAAGAGTTTGGCGCCGAGGAATACAGCGTTTCCAAAGAATTCACCGAACAGGTGCGGCGCTACATACGCCAATACCAGGAACGCGACCGTCCACACATGGAGCGCGCTCTGGGCCGGTCGCGCAAAGAACTGGAGGCTGTGCGCCGGCAACTGGAAGCCGACAAGCTGCCGCCGGATCTGGCCTACATGGCACTGGTGGAAAGCGCTTTTATCGGCGGCAGCACCAGCACGGCAGGCGCCGCCGGACTTTGGCAGTTCACGGCGGTAACGGCGAAGGCGTATGGTCTGAAGGTGGGCGCCGGAATCGACGAAAGGCTCGACACCCGAAAAGCCACCCAGTCAGCAGGGCGATATATTCGCGAATTGATTCTCGATTTCGGCTCCGGCAGTTCGGTGATGCTGGCCCTGGCAGCCTACAATTTAGGGCCTGGCAAAGTGAAACGCGCTGTGCGCACGGTGGCCGATCCTATCAAGCAGCGCGACTTTTGGTATCTTTACCGAACGAAAGCCCTGCCGCCCGAAACCCGTGAGTATATTCCCAAGACGATTGGCGCGATCATCATCGGGCGAAACCCTGAGAGGTTTGGCTTTTCATAGCTAAGAAGACAACCGCGAAGGCGCGAAGAACGCGAAGGATTTTCTTTTGACTACTGGTTATTTTCGATTCTCGGACTCCGGCTCGAGCGAAATCGCAAACAGGCAATAGCAGTCGGAAGTGCCCAACGCTTGTTCCTTCGTGTCCTTCGCGTCTTTGCGGTTAGACTTGCCTATGCTCCAGAAACTTGGCCGCTACGAAATTATCGAAGAACTGGGCCGGGGCGCCATGGGCGTGATCTACAAGGCCAGGGACCCGGTCATCGGCCGCCACGTTGCCATAAAGACAATCCGGCTCGGCGACTTTACCGATTCAGGACAGGTTACTGAGTTGCATTCGCGCCTGATGCGCGAGGCGCAGTCTGCGGGTGTGCTTTCACATCCAAATATCATCACCATTTTCGATGTCGGCGAAGAAGCTGGCCTGGCTTATTTCGCCATGGAGCTGGTTGAAGGCGTCACGCTCGAACACTGGATTGAGAGCAACCAGCGGCTCGACGAGGCCACCATTGTCCACATTGCCCGCCAGACGGCTGACGCGCTCGGCTTTGCGCACCAGCGCGGCATTGTGCATCGCGACATCAAACCGGCCAACATCATGCTCACGCAGGACGGTCGCGTGAAAGTGGCCGATTTCGGCATCGCGAAAGTCGGTTCGACCAAGATGACGCAGACGGGCATGTTGCTGGGATCGCCCAGCTACATGGCGCCGGAACACTTTCTTGGCCGGGCACTCGACGGGCGATCAGACATCTTTGCCCTGGGAATCGTGCTCTACGAATTGATTACCGGGCAGCCTCCCTTCGAGGCTGAGAACCTGGGAACACTGAGCTACAAGATTGTGCACGAGGATATTGTCCCGCCCATTCGGCTGAAACCCAATATCAATCCCAAGCTAAACGAGCTCGTGGTCAAGGCGCTGGCTCGCGATCCGAACGAGCGTTTTCAGACGGCCGAAGAATTGTGCGCCGCCCTGGATGCGCTCAAAATCACGCGCCCTGGGAGCAAGACCGAAAAAATCGACCCGCTGCTGGTAAGAACGCAGGCCGTGGCGCCACCAGAGAAGAAGCGCGGGAGAGCCGGACTTTGGATTGCATTTTTCCTTCTCGTGGTGGCTGCCGCGGGCGCAGGCGCGGCCCTGCTCTATCCGGAAGAGTTTCTGCAAACTCTCCACCGTGCTGAAGAAAAGCTGCAGCCCTGGATTGATCGTGCCAGGCAGGCAGCAAGCTCTGGCAAGCAGCCGGAACCTCCCACGCCGGCGCCAGAGACCAAGCCAGATCAACCACCCTTGGCCGGCGAACCCGTGCCCGCTGGAACTCAGCAGGCGAAGCCTTCTGAGGAGTTGCCGCCTGCTCCGTCAACTGCGGTCCCTGTGGAGGAGCCTGCGCCTTCGGCCAGTTCTCTCAAGGAGCCTGCGCCAAGTTCTGCGGCGAATCCGGCTCCCGCAGCGCCCACGGCCGAGCCCGGCACGCTTCAGGTCATCTCCAACCCTTCCGGTGCAGAGATCGTATTCGATGAGAAGGAAAGCACAAGTTGGACCACTCCCTACACTTTCCGAGGCATTACAAAGGGGCGGCACACACTCGAAATAAGAAAGTCGGGTTACGTGACCGAAAGACGCATTGTGGTTCTGCTTGGCAGCGACAGCCAAAGAGTGAATGTGGTGTTGACGATGGCGGCGGGAATCCTGAAGGTGAGCACGGTGCCCGCAGGCGCCAGCATTTATGTGGATGGCGAACTGAAGCGCGAAGTGACACCCGCCAGCCTGAAGATTCCAGCCGGGGCGCGGCGCATTCTATTACGCAAGGAAGGCTATCGGGACGCCGAGCAGGTCATCGAGATCGAGGATAACTCCATTACCACGCTCAACCAACCGTTGGTCCCAGCACCGTAGGGCGGGCAACGGTACGCTTCTAGACTAGTTTCACTTCCTACCCACGAAGTTCCAAGTTCGGTCAAATTCGAGAACTCCCTCTCCCGTTTGTGGGGAGAGGGTGGCCAAGGGCCGGGTAAGGGGGCAGGAGCCAATGCAGCCACGTCCCTCGGCGGTCTGAGGTTGCTCGCTACGAGTAGCGAGCAGCCTCATACCGCCGAGGTCAGTGCTGCGTTGGTCTGCGGTTTTGCCAGCGGCAGCTGGCAAAACCGTAAACCGCGCGTTAACATGAAGCAAGACATCTCCGGACAGACGCCTCGAGAAGTCCATCAGCACAATAAAGGGCGTTTTAGGAGCCGGGAACATTCTCGGTTCAATCTAGGGTCCTATAGGGACGGCAGATAATCAGCCAACGCCGCGTGTCACTGAGGCGCTTGCTCCAACTACCCACCCATAACGTTCCGCCGAGG
>JAKEER010000059.1 GCA_022616615.1 Acidobacteriota bacterium | reverse complement strand
GGATTCTGGCGGGCCGGAAGGACCTGATCGAAGCGGCGTCGCTGAACCACTCTCCCAACACCGCCATTGGGCGCGGCATGAAGGTGGGAAAGGAGGAAATCATTGGAGTGATCACCGCCCTCAACCGCTACCTTCGGCTCGATCACGAGGCCGTGCAGGAGGGCTGGAACAAGAAGGCGCGCTACCTCGCGGAGCAACTTCAGGGGATCTCCGGACTCAACGCCGAATACCGGATCAACACCTACGGGTTTGGGGAGGTCCGCATCAGCTGGGACCGTGCGAAGATCCCGCTGACCGGGAAACAGGCCGCCGAAAGGGTGAAAAACGGGCAGCCGCGCATCGTCTACTACTACGACGACGACGAAGGTGGGGTCCTGCAGACCCGCACCATGCACGAGGGCGAGGAGATCTTAGCCGCACGCCGGCTGCGGCAGTTCTTTCGGGACGAAGCGCCGCTGCGAGCATGACCTCGGGACTCCGCCAGCGACCGAGACACAGCGCCGGCAGAGTCCGCACGGTTGCTGAGAGAAGGGATAGTTTTGGGCTCTGCTGAAGGCAGCTCCAAGATCGAGATCCAGAGCGGTTCTTGAAACAGTACGATCTTTTCAAGTTTCGCATGAGTCTGCAGGTCTAAGGCTTGCTGCGAAGATCAGTTCAGCGCTTTGCCGCCAGAGAAGTCGGGCGGAAAGCGTGGATATTTGATTTTTAAGTGCCGACCCTACAGAGCGCTGACCCTACACAGCGCTACAGAACGACAGCGGCAAATCGTACGACAGCGAATTGACTGTAGCCTCAATTCTCTGCAACGTGCCCCGGTCCAAGTTTGGCCCGAGGACAAGGCGAGAGATAGAGGAGCCAGATATGTGTACCAGAACGCCCTGACGTTTCGAAACAAATCGAAGCTCAGCCTCCGGTGCCCAGAAGGGCGACTTCGAGAGAAGAGCCATGGAGTAAACCTGACGTCGCTGTGCGGGATCCAAGAACGCACGCAGCAGCTGGTTGACATGCAGCACCTTTGTTGGCGGGTATTCAACCGGGAACAACTCGCTGTTGAGTAGTTCGGGCGGTGTTTCAACTTCGATGCAGACGCCTGCGCCGGCTCCCTCGTATCGTTCCCACATGACTGCGTTGTCAGCTGAACTGCCGAAGCATGCGAGCCCAATCTCATCGCGGCATCGTTCAATCATCTCTTTAAAGATTGGCCCCGCAAGCAATTCAATGCGCCCGGCTGACACCGATGTCTCTGCCAGAGTCTGTGCGTCTGCTCGGGTTCTTCCGCGAACCTTAATTAGCAACTCCGCCAAGAGCGGAGCGGTGGCATCAGACAAGCGGTAGTCACACTGCCAACAGAATTCATCTGGATCGTTGAGTGTCGACGGACGGGCACACCAAAACGCGTTTTGGCCTAGCAACTCAGCCAGCCGCCGAAAATCATCATCTTTTGGATGTGAAAAATCGCGGTATTTGTAGAGTTTCACACTGCTGGGGCCTCACGCTCAGGCAGCGTCCTCCTCTACTCTTGTCTCGGTCACGTCCCAAGGAACGAACTCAGAGAGCGAGTATGAGAAGTCTGCGTAATACGGATTCGAGATGGAGGCCAGTAGCTGAAGGTGCTGACGGTCTACCTTGGGAAGTGAATCCCACCAGGCCCCCGAGAAATAGGTGTTCTCGACGTACGCGAACATGAACTGCACTAATAGACTGGGGAGACTTCTCTTCTCTTTCCTGAGGAGAGATTCCACAAAAGACTTTGGTGCTTTCTCCAGGCTCCGCCAAGTCAACACCACAGCTCCACCGCCTGGTACGGCAACCACCCCATAGAGCAGAGACTCTTGAACCGCATGCGGATCATGAGCGACCTGGAGTTGTCTTCCTTCGAGGTCGCGGTTCGGTGACACTGTGCCCGTGCTCGCCACGCAGAGCTCTCCTCGAAAGGCAACGACAACCCGAGACCATCCGTTGTAGTTCGCCTTTAGCAGCTGCTCATCCATGACGGCCTTCAGCCTCTGAAAGGAGGCAAGACCTTTCCGAGTGCCGGCATCAATGACTGCATAAGTCTTCTGAAGCTTTGCTTGTACTTCGACCGGATGACCTCTATCTGCGAGCTGCCTAAAAACGGGATTTGCCCTGAGAGAAGCGGATTTCTGGTACACCTCGTGGCAAAGAGCTCGGTACCCAACCAAAAAACACTGTTCTTCGCTGCCAGTGAATTTCGCGCTTTCCAATGGGGCGAACGTCTCGCCATCGTGTTTCGCACAAAAGCCGGTGAACGTGGATGCCTGACGCCATCCAACGGAGCGAAGGATGGGTCTGCCCTCCTGGTCCTTCCGAATCGGGTAGAAGGTTCTAACATGGTTGGTGGAATCGATGATTTGTCCGAGAGTGCCCGATCTCTGGACAGTATGTGCTGAAATCACCTTGTTGCACACATTCACCGCCGCCTGAGGATGAAGACACTGCTTATGTTGCCAGACAGCTCGTGCTGCGTTATCGATTGCTTTGAATGGTAGAGTCGGCTCTGATTCCCGATTGAGATGGCACTTCTTGTACTTTTTGCCAGAGCCGCACCAACATGGGTCATTCCGACCAAGCTTTTGCGCCATTTGTTTGCTGGTTGTACTGGCTAACGACCTCGGTTCAGTCATTGGCGCTTTTGGTCAGTGGACGGAACCGGCGGGCATTGAACAGTTCTTCTCACGCACACAATTCGTGCGGCTGACCTCACAAAACCTGAAAACTCCAGCTCACCGCTTTGTTCCTCCGGTTAACCCTTATTCCTTGATCTTTCAGTATTTGAACGTAGGCATTGACGATAGTTTTCACGGTTGACGCAAACCTGGCGAAAGCGGCATGGAGAAACTTGACAACTTGGTCCACGGTGTACTCGGGTACATCACCGGTTCCAATGCCGAGGCTGTACGCTTCCACTCCAGTCTCTTGTACCTTCTTCCACCTCTTGTCCCTCGTCCAAACTTGTCCAGAATTGGCGACGGCGGGAGGTTGTTCGTGAGTCCACAGTCCTCGATAACGGTCGGCGGCCTTCCACGCGGCCGAGCTAAACAGCTTGACTGCCGCTTTTGTGATCTTGTGGTTAGGGTTCTGCTTACGCATGAATGCTCCAACCACTGATGCCTTGCTGATTCGCCTGTTTTGGTGCGGCTTCAAGTCAGTCTTCGTTATCTCAAGCATCGCGATGATCGCGTCTGCCAAGTGCTCTTGTGCTGCGTAAAGCCTCACCGCAACGTCGTCGGCGTAGAATCTACCGAAGAACACTGCAGTGCCCTCTCGGGAGAAAGGACTTTTCCCACGAAACCAAGCCAAACTAGCGTATGACTGGGCCAATGCCCAGCGAGCGTGAATCAGGAGATGAACGCAATCCTTAAGGCAAACCGACGCTATCGGCACTGTACTATCTTTGTGGAAGCGAAGCGATATGGCGTCTGGCCGCATGGATAATACCAATATCTCAAGATCCGATACATCAGGTACGGTTCTCCAAATCCTCTTGCGGTCAGTCGCGGGAAGTTTCCAGAGCGTCACAGAATTGTCCTTCGGTCGAGGCACTTTCGTCTAGTACTTCGTCGCATAGGTTCGCGTAAGTAAGTCGTCATACTCTGGTTAGTCAACAGTCGTTCAAGAACGCTAGATCGCACCATGGAGAAGCACGCACTCTGCTGTGTGATCGACTCTGATGACTGCGCGAAAGACGCTCGCGTCGATGGACGAAACAAGTTCCGCCCACATTGTGAGGGGCGCCACTTGGTAACGATCGAGCAGCACCAAGACAAGTTTACCGGGAAACCGAACTGCCATCTGCCTTTTTGCTTCCAATCTCTGCCGGATGAGTACATCGAGTTCCGACCGAACTTCTCCATCCCAGGACGCAGGACTAGTCGCGTATGAGTACCCGACCTCCGAAGCCTGGTTGTGATACTTGCGGATGGACCATCGGTTGCGAAGGCGTAGCTCCGTGGCACTCTCCAGTCCTGCAGTCTTCTTCGCATAGCAAAGAAACTCCTCGGCGGCTCTCGGCAACTCTTCCCTCAGGCGCCCCATCGGCTCAAGGTGCAGACCATAGAAACCAGAAAACCAGGGCTGTTTCTTGAGCAGCTCTCTAAGGTGCTCCGCTGCCCTGGTGATTTCTACCGACAGACCGATCTCATTGCGTGGCACTCCGCCGACCACGACTGAAGCTGCAACAGCGGTGACTTCAACTGGGAGGGTTTCGCCCGGGAGCTCCAGGTGGTAGTCGGGTGGGTCCTCCCCCCTCTAGAACTCGATCGCTCCCCGTCGGCCGCCGAAGGCCAACAAATCTCTCAAGGGCGGCTCGACAGTGCTCCTCGTCTGGTCTCTTTGCCACGATATTAGTAGTCTGCTGCCTAACGATCCCGGTTCAGCCGCCCACCGTCGCTTTTGGCGGCTGGGCATCGGCTGGAGCGCTTTGGTTAGCCGACGATGTCGTACTCAGCTTGGGTACCGACCAGATCAAGTAGATCCCATCGTCCATCTCGGTGCCCAGTGCCCGATAGTGATCGCCGACCCGCAGTGACAAGCTCGCCGATGCGTTTGAAAATGAAGTGAAGGATGACGCGGATCGGGGCGGGCATCCGCTCCAGTGATGTTTAGGCGCTGGTATCGGTGCTCTTGCGGGAGGAGGTGCGGCTGCGGATGATCTGGGCCAGCGCCCGCAAAGCATCGTTCACTTCTCTTGTCGTTGGGAATGCTGAGGCCACATCTGGCTCCAGAACCACGACATTCGTCCCGGAAGCGTAACGCGCCGAATGCTTGCCGCGCACGCCACGACTGAAATCGTGTTCGTCGCGCAACGAGTCTGCCGCTTGTCGGGGTCTAACCTTCCTTTGCTTCATAAGTGTTTCTTTCCACCCGGCTGGCTTTTGATGTGTGACCCCAACTTCCCCCTGCACGCTTGCGGAGTGTAAGGCATATTCCCGCTCTTCCCGCTGGACGTCTTCTACACGAGCGACAACGGCTCAACGCTGCCTAGATCCTCTCGTGGATGCCCTTTCGACTCGGCGCCGGAATGTATCGAGCTGTACGATGGAGCGAAGAACGCCTCGTACGTGTCGAGCGTTTCCAAGGAGCTGTGCAAACTTCCCGGTGAGATTTCCCGTCTGAACATCGATGCAATCGATTGGGACTGGCACCAAGTGAGCGACTTCCCATCGATCGGACGCATCGCTTCGCAGCTTCTCTAGCTCATCGAACCGCAAGCAAGTCTCCAGATATGCGTAAAAGTTGAGATCTCGTCCGTAACGCAGGTTGAAAGCGGCTCCGCAGAAATTGCAACCGGGGACTTTGCCTAAGAGCAAATCATTAACGGCAACGCCTGTTTCCTCCTTCAACTCTCGAAGCACGGCTGCGAAGAGATCATAGCCGCGAGAGAGACCCTCGACTACGTCGTTGTACAAAGCTCCGCCCGCGGCGGTGGAGCCGATGCCCCCCTTCGCATTCTTGACTTCATGAGATCGTCGTGCCAGCACGAGATAATCGTCCGAGGTAATGAGAGCCGCTTGCACCGACAGTCTCATGTCATACCGTGCCGACGCGCCGCTGAGGTCGGTGAGATCCAGTCCTCCGCTCTCCCAGGTATCTCCTTCGAAAAACCTTCGGAAGTCAGGGAGTTGACGATCCGGGGACACGAGATTCACCGAGCCTTCCGTGCAGAGGTAGTTCCTGTAATTGGTGTGTTGTACGTCGAGGCGAAGATCGCCCCCCTCATCAGTGAGACAGAGAACCCGAACTCCACTCTCCCAGTACGGAGAAGCATAGTACTTGGCCGCCTTGCCGTTCTCACGCCAACTTCGAAACGCGTGCCAATCGAAACCAAAGTCCGCAGCCAGAGCGGCAAGTGCTGTCTCGTCCATCGCCCCTGGGACCGTTCGAAATCTAACGGAAAAGCACTGCGAACGAGGTGGAATGAGAAAGAACAACGGAACACCAGGGACAAGAAACCGGTCATCGGGATCCTGCACATCGTCGGGTTCCTTCATGCAACGCAGCCGATACATCATCCAAATCGTCTCATTATCCGGCGGTTCGTCAGTGCAATGTTCATAGCGGGCTTGGCGGCCGACTTCCGTGATGAGCTTGGCGGTTTCAAATTCTGGGCGCCTATGCATGCGCTTCAGCCTCTTGCCTGCCAAGGGGCCCCGAACGGCCGTGCCCGAAAAATCCCAACGGCTGCCGGTCTGCGCGTCCACCAGGCGGAGCGGGTTGGTGTTAGGTTCAAGAAAAAGATCGAGCGTTTGGCCGTCCGCCATCCGCTCGAAGCAACGCACCGATCTCCCGTCTGGCCCCGCCACGAGCAGAATGGGCGTTGATCCCAAGCTGTCCACGATGGGGTTTTCCAGCAGCAAGACAAGCATCGGATACGCCTTCGCAGCTTTGTTGATGGTAACGCCGATAACGAGGTCACGGGGCTTCAAAGGGTCTTTCGGGTCGATCGGCGTCACCGTCGGATTGGCGAGCATCCGCAATTCCCAATCCGGCTTGGCATACTTCTTCTGAAACTCTGCATCGGCCAGCAGCACTTGGCCCGCCGGATGTTCCTGCTTCCAAATGGCGAAGCTCACCTCGTCAAACGCTACCCATGCGAGTTGCTTGCCCTTTAACGGGCCCTGGATCGCTGTCCCGGAAATTTGTTGCCACCAGCTTCCGGTCTCCTCGTCCCGCATGATGAAGTTCTGATTGTTGATGCCTGCCAGACGGAAATGAAGGACGTGCCCGTCCACCGTAGATTTCCACACCAGACCGGTGTGGCAGAGCGTTCAATAGGTGGCGACGACAGGCTCTCCACCCACCGTCGTATTCACCAGATGATGGTAAGCCAGCAGAGGGACTGGATAAGCGCGCGCGTCGCCGCCAATCTCGATGCTCAGCACCATGTCTCCGCCTTGGACGTGCCTTGCTTTTGCCGCCTCCACGTAGCCCGGTTGTGGCAACGGATGGAACATCCATTCAAAATGATTCTCCCGCGCCAGGATGGCAAACCCGACAAGCAAAAGTCCTGCAAATGCCAGAAGCGATTTTCGCACCCACCCACGCGTCGATCTCCAAAGCTTGAAAGCGCAGACCAGGCCGACTAGCAGCGCAGCCAGCGTGGCCGGCGGGCTCGCGCGGCGCAATGCATAAGACACGTCCAGGTCTGATTGAGTTTGGGAAGCAAAGGGCTGAATAAGGTAGGCGGGAACCAAAACGACCAGAAGCGACAAGATCACGAGCAAAACGACTACAGTGGAGAGAGCCTTCTTCATGGCAGGTTTTTCACCTTTTCCAGTTCGAAGCGTGGGGGCCGGCCAGGGTGCCGGGACCGAGGCCGCAGAATGAGATAATCACCGGCACACTGCCTTTACGAAACTCAATCGTCAAGCTTGAATGCGGCGATTAAACGAGAGAAAGACATGACCTTTGTCATGAAAATGTAAAAAGTGATTGTCCAATCACCTGACTTATGGGGCGGCAGCCCGGACAGGGCTAGCTCGACATTCCATTATCGCTCGCCCGTCCCAAACTGCTGTATGATGCACACCCAAATCGAACCACAGGAACTATGTCGCGCAGCGATCAAGTCACCCGCCACTGGCTGCTACTACAAAGACTGGAAGGGACGCAGGGGGCTACTTTGCAGGAACTGGGCG
>JAKEER010000497.1 GCA_022616615.1 Acidobacteriota bacterium | reverse complement strand
TTTCGGGTTGTTGCGGAAAGAGTGATCTCGGGTCAATGTCCAGGTTCTGGCCAGTTCTAATTTGCGGAAAATTGAACCAGCCCACGCGTACTTCATTGAGGGTACTCGGGCTGAAGGTGTGGGTGTGAGTCAGGCTATAAAGGAAAGTCTTGTATCCGAAATTGGAACCATTCCCAAAAGTTGGAGGTGTACCTAGTGGCTGGAACCAAGGATTTCCGACGTTTCGAGTATACCCAAAGTTAATATTGTCATTGGCAGTTAGCTGGTAATCAAATCGCATATCAAAAGCATTGAAATTCCTCGCTGCAGAGACCACCCCAATATAGTTTGGCGTGCCAAAGGGCAAACCTGAGCTCGGGTTCGTGAGACCTGGAACAAATTGAACCAACGTTCTTGCCTGGCTGGTAATCAGGTTTGAAGGAATCCGATTGTTGGCGAACGGCTCACCTGTAAAGGGATTATACAGTTGCGTTCCGCTGCCAGCCTGGCATACTCCACTTGCCCCGAAGCTGGAACAAAGAGCGGAAAAATCCCCCTCTCGCATGGCAGCTGAAGGAAATGTGAGGCGTGGATTGGAAGTTAAGCGCTGGCGAAATCCTGAGTAGTTGAAAAAGAAAAAGGCCCTATTGCGCCATATCGGCCCACCGAGGTTACCCCCAAATTGATTGCGGTTAAATGGCTGTCTTGGTGTTCCTGCGCTGTTGAGAAGAAATGTATTCGCAGCGAGTGCTTTGTTCTGATTGTACTCATAGGCTTCACCATGGAACTGATTGCTTCCTTGCTTTGTGATCAAGTCCACAGTCGCTTGCATCCGGTACTCAGCGTTCATACCGGATACATTGACTTTGAATTCTTGAAGCGAACTGATCGGCGGCAAGGCAACCATGCCCGTTCCGAATCCTACTGCACCCCTACCATTGCTGGGATCATTTGCGGCTATTCCGTTGACAGTGAAGTTAGTTCCTCCCCAGTACATCGCGCCCCCGGTTTTAGGATTCGATGGTCCCCTTATAGTCTGGGCGCCCGGAACAAGAGTCAGCATTGTGTCGATCGATTGCAGAGAAAAGGGGAGGTCCTTGATTTGACGAGTCGATATTTCGCCGACAATGCTAGTGCTGTCGGTGTTGATTAAGGGAGCGGTAGTAGTAACGTCGACCGATTGCTGAACCTCTCCTACTTTCAGGATGACATCCACTCGAACCGTTTTGGCGGTGGGCACTTGAACGCTACTGATCCTGAGTGATTGGAATCCTTCCTTCTTTGTCTGAATTTCATACACGCCTGCTGGAAGATTGTGAACCGCATAGTTGCCCGTTGAGTCGGTCCCGGCTTCGATCGAGATCCGGGTTCCTTCGTTTGTCACTGTAATCTGTGCGCCGGGAACAGCAGAACCGGACGCGTCGGTAACCAGACCTACGATAGAACTCGTAATCTTCTGTGCAAGAACTGAAACGGGGCTGAGAAATCCTGCGAAAACCAATAAGACAAGTCCAGAACGCAGATGATTCATGGGAGTTCTCCTTAGAAACAGATTGATGTGGAGGAGAGAAGACAACGCAGCAACAGAGCCGTGGGCTGATGACGTCGAAGCCATCGAGATCACGCGCCAGCTCTCGCCTGGGTTCAGGACAAGGCGCTGGATTCAGTGCCCAATTCGTCAAGTCAAAAGGTTATTTCTTCTGGGGCGGACCAGCAGCGACTGCCTGCCGCTCCAACCGGACTTCAGTCCCTTCCAAGAAGTCCTGATTCAAGCGACTCAGTCGCGCCTGCAACTCGGTTGCGGCCTCCGAAAGTATCTCCTCCGTCGCGTCCGGTCCTCCAAACAGTTCCCAACCTAAGCGGTCGACACGCTCCACTTCGGTCACCAGTTCCAGACTTCTTCCTCTCCACTCCATTTCCCGAGTAGTGACCAGAGCAAAGGATTTTTTTCTTACAGACAGGTTCCTAAAGAGGGGTTCAAGACTCTGAAACACGATCGATAGTCTCTTGCTTAGTTCATGCTGATGATCGCTGGCCATCCTTTCCACAAGCAGGACCGAGCGTTCCGGCAGGGCTTCGATCGCGTTCGCGTCGAACCGCTTGGCCAATCGTCGGAGGGCCCAAGCCTCCCGCAGCGCCATCCGCAATGACGCAAGCGACGAATCCCGAAGGGCCAAGGCTGCGGTCTGCCCCTCACCCTCTGTTGAATGTGTCAGGAAATGCTTCTCTAAAATCCACTCAACTGGAAAGCTGCTAGGTCCCGCTTGGAGTGAATCAGCTTTCGACGATAGTGGTTGTCCACCTATGGAACTGCCCATAGGCTTGCCTTCAACTTGCAGTTCAACTTGCGCCAACGGCAAGTCTCCGAGGGCCATTAGCAGCTCTCGCTTCCGCTCTTCATGATCGATCCGTCCGGCGACCCCGATCCCATCACGCGTTTGACTGACTTCGATATCCTCTCCGAGGCACGCGCCGGTTCGGTGCAACCGGTAAAGGGCCTCGACCTCAAGCAGACTCGGTGGCCACACGTAGCGATTGGCCTTGGCCCTAGGGTCTGAATGTCCACTGTTCTCGCGCTCTGTGGCCGTCGGACCTCTCGGCACCACGTCGGGAAAGAGCTGGCCTCTCACCTTCTCGAGGGAGAGCACCTCAAACTCAAGTTCGGTGCAGGCGAAATCTCTCATTTCTGTATTCCGCCCAAGTCGGAACGTGCGTTGGACAGGATGCCAATCGCTTTCCCTGACTAACAAAGTCCCTTCCAAGACCGAAACGGAGTCCACCACCGGCTTGTCTTCAGAAAATGTCTTTAGGCGGAGGGCCGTTGAGCCATCACTCAGTTTGGCCAAATTCACCTCGTCTCGCGCCTGCCTCAGAGAACGTCGCCATTCTTCATAGTTCTGAACCGACAGGGGCTCTTCCCAACTAACGCCCGCCAATTCAAACAGGTTACACAGGAGGTCGTCCTTAGGCATGTCAGACCTTTCCGCATAGCGCTTGCCTGCAGGGTCACGATAGATAGTGCGGGTGACACTGCGCGATCCTTGCTGAATGCGAACTGTCTGCCGAACCACAGGATGCGTCGTCATATGCAGAAGAGACTGTTCTGAGGCAGCGGCACGACGTAGCAACTCATTGGCTGAGACTTTCGGAACGTCTCGCAGATGAACAAGCAGGAAAACGCTAGCCATCATCAATAGTGCAGAGAGAGCTAACCACTTCGGCTTCATCGGGCGAATAGTGACCCACTCCGGGAGGTTGCGGACGTACCACAGAAAATGTGGCTTGGCCCGCCCTCCCAGTTCGTCGATCCGCGCAGAGAGCAGGGTGCGAAGAGTTCCCGAAGAGGGCCTTTGGCGAGACACGAGCGCGTCTTGGAACTGGACGACACTTGATATCGCGCTCTCGATCTCTTCGAGGTGCACCCGGCACGACCAGCAAGCGGCTAGGTGCTCTTTCGTTTTCGCGCGAGCTCTACGCCCCAACTCTCCATCGATGTAGCGAAGCAGCATCTCGTCACCGAGGTGAAAGGTTCTCTTATTCATGCTGACCTCGTGAAAGCCTCTGAATTGCCCTTCGCAAGAACTCGGCAACGCTCGACACGCTGATACCCAGAATCTTTGCTATCTGCCGGTAGCGGAACCCTTCCGATCGCAGGTAGAGACACTGTCGTTGCTGCGGAGACAGATTCGCCAAGACGGCTTGGAGTTGCTGTTCTCTTTCCTTACTAAGAAGGTAAGCTTCTGGACTAGGTGAAAGAGCACCCGCTTCCATTGCCGCCTTTTCCCATTCGTCTTCGTCTATCCGTGGGCACTGGCTCTCTGACTTGTGGTGATTCATGGCCAAGTTGTGACCCACGCGGAACAACCAGCCCCGCAGATTGGATTCCGACTTCCCTGCGCTCAGGTGCTGGTAAAGCCGCAGGAACGTCTCCTGAATCGTGTCATCGGCTTCTTCCGGACGCAGATTCAGGCAGAGGAGATACCGATAGAGTTGGTCTCTCGATTCATCGAATACCTGCAGCACTCGTGTCTTCAATCGAGCCGGATCCTGTTGCCGATCCGCCAAACACAAGTCGAGCGGCAAATTTAGTTCTGATCTGCCCTCACCATCGGCTGACATGAATAGACGGGTCATCCTCGCTGGCGTTTCTCACCATTGAGAAGCTTAGTACCCCTGCACGGCCTTCAATAACCAGCCGTCTCCGATCCCTTCGCGGGTTTCGATGGACCCACAGCCAGTATAACAATCGGTGATCCAGTTTTTGTGACAGCTCTGCCAAATAAAGTTTCATCACTACCGGAATTGGCGAAAGTGAAGAAGTTCATCTCGGTAGATGCAAGCTGCCTAAAATAAAGTGTCGCTCAAATCCCGGCTTTGATGATGACTTGTGATCGTGAATTCAGTTGTCCAACCGAAAGGGCTGACGCATGACGGCCAACGGCTCATCATGAGCGATGGAACCTCAGCACTGCATTTTCTTGATCCTGTGACCTTCCATTCAATCGGTCGGATCGAAGTTTCCGACAGCGGCCGTCCAGTCCGGGACCTCAATGAACTGGAGTACGTCAAAGATGAGATCCCCGCCAACGTCTGGCAGAGCAACCGTATCGCGCGGATCTCGCCCCAAACCGGCCGGGTCGTTGGCTGGATTGAGCTCACGTCTCTCATCGATTCAATGGCTCCCCCACCAACCGATGTTCTCAACGGCATTGCCTACGATCCAGTCGGGGATCGGGTCTTCGTGAGTTCCAGCCGATTGTCTGCGACTCTTCTTCAAGTACTCTCGTTGGTCTGCCAGTACCTCGAAAGAATATCCGGCGTTGCACTGGAACGGTATCAGCAGATCGTTCGCTAATATGCTTGGAAACGTCACGGGATTTATGATCTCTACCGACAAGCTCTATTGCGTGGGTCTAGCCAATTACAAGGGTGAGCGGTATACGGCCCAACTGCGGAAAGACGACACAATCCGATTCATATCAGAAGCGAAATTCACACTCTCCATCCAAGGCGTGCGGCCAAGCTGTTATCAAAAGAGCCTGCAATGGTTGGAAGCTTTGGGAGTACGAACGCGCCCCCGGCCATTGGATACCGAGAACTCAGGCGCTAGAAGCGGCGGCACTATCTTTAACGGGTCTTCTCCAAATCGAGTGGGTGATTTTGTGACTTCTCAGCTTGCTTTTGGTCTGCTTCTCGGCCACTCCGGGGAATAATTGGATTTTTCATGCATGGCTCCGGTGTCCGATGGGTACTTGCAGGCAGTACTCATCGAAGCTAAAGTATGGTTACCTGGTGAAACGGAGTCAGGCTCTGCGGGGACGCAACCTGACGAGGGATAGCCGGGCCGACGGTGCGCCGATGGTGCATCAGGCCTCTGGCGACAGTTGTTGTCAGAGGCCGTTTTCATTGTCGGCCATCGGACACCCGAGATATGCCTCCGAAAATCCTGGGGTCTGGGGCAGAGCCCCAGAATCTGATCCCCTGCCAATGTTGGGCATTTTAAATCTCTGGGAGCATGCAGGTCAGTATCTTCAGCCGCAGATACTCTTCATCGCGCAACCCATAGGCCCGTCTTTGCAGAACCCGAATCTTGTTGTTCAATCCTTCGACAAAGCCCAAAGAGACCTTGTTCTCGGGCTGACAATAGGCAGCGATCCCGTCCCAGTGGCGAATAATCATCAGGGCGAAGTCTTCGTAGGGTCCCAGACGCTGCCACTTCAAAGCGGCCCTCCAGTTCTCAAGGAACCGTCGGGCCCAGCCTTCCTTCTCGTAGTCCCAGAGCTGACCAAAGGACTCTTTCAGCAGATAGGCCGTGTTCAATCGCTTGTTGGCCTCAAGCAGCTTCTTGAGAGACCGGCGGCCATCGAGCGTGAGGTTCTCGCGGTGCGACAGCAGTGTGTACTTCTGACCCTTGATGAACTCGCGGCTCCTGCCCGTAAGCCGGGCATATTCGCTCTTTCGCACTTTGTCCAGAGCCTTGCCCAGATGACGCATGACGTGGAATTTATCGAAGAGAATCTTCGCCTGCGGGGCGTGTTCCGGTTTGAGCGTCGAATTCCTGAACGGCTTCCACATATCCATAACAGCCAATTGAATCCGCTTGCTCTTGTTCGGACCCAGCCACTGGTAGAACAGATCCATACTCTCTTCGGAACGGTCCTGCCCTCCAAACCAGATCGGACGTCGACGGACCAGGTCACTGACGACAATCCTATAGGTGTGTCCCTTCCGGATCGAGATCTCATCAATGCCGATGGCCTTTGGCCCAGGCCTTCCGATTCTGCGCAATTGCTCCTGCATATACTGCTTGTCGAGTTCCTTGACCGTCTTCCAGTCCAGATGCAGTTCCCGGGCAACATCTTGGATGGTCGAAGCCCGGCAACGGCGACCCACGAAGAAGGCGAAGCGCTTGGTGTAAAAGGGATTGTCGGCCAACCACGACAGTTCTTCCCGCTTCACCTTGCCGCAACTCCGGCACAACACGCGCCGGACCTCGATCTCCAGGTAGACGCGCGTGTCCCCGCAAGACAGATCCCGCACCCTGCACAGTTTGTGGTCGTAAAACGAACGATGAGCTCTGCCGCAGACACCGCAAATGGTTTTTTTCCCCGCCGCGCGAGCCGAAGAATGCGAGCCTTGGGATCACCGAAAATACCTCCAACGGTAGAACCTGGACGAAAGCGCGGGAACTGGTATGTGTCTTTGAGTCTCCGATGTGGACGCATCCGCAGATCATGCCACGTTTCCTCGAGCCTGAAAAATGCGCAAATTCACGACCATCAAGGCTTTCACGGAATCAAGAGCGGTTTTTTACCCACTCACTTTGGAGAAGACCCTCTTTAACTAGCTTAGCTAGCGCAGCACGAATGCCCGAGACGGACACTACGGTCAAGGCGTGTTTGAGACTACCGCCAAATTAGGGCAGTGCGTGAGGAAGGAGGTGGTTGAAGGTGAGGCAAGGATATCGATCATGGTCGATCAGCAACCGTCTCCAGTAACGGTGAATACTTCCACGCCGACCTGCTCTGCGCATTCGGGTGTATCGATGAGACCAGAATTCAAGAGGCTCTTCTCCACCGGATAGTAGTCCAAGAAATCTTCGGCTGGGGCCCTCAACAGTTCACTGAGTCTATGAAGATCTGAGACACTAAGATCCAGCCAAGCCTCAATTTGATCGTCCCGCAGTATCACGGGCATTCGATTGTGAATGCGGGCAATCCACTGGCTGGGTTCGGTGGCTGCCTCGCGCAAACCAGACCACGAGATTCAAGGCCACTGTGGACTTTCCGCACGCTCCTTCTGTATTCGCGAGAGCAGAGGTACGCGCCATACAGCCACCTCTCGAGAGGTTGGCTGTTCGGAAGGCACGACCCAGTCGGGAAACCCATTACTGTCTGTTGGTCTGGAAATGGACCACAAGCGACTCAGCAATAACTCAGCAAAATGCGCCGCAGGGGAACGCAAGTGCCTGAAAAAAAGGTGGTATGCCGGATCCTAAGTCGTTAATCATCTGTGTGCGTTGTGCCTTGGGCGCAGGGGGTCGTAGGTTCAAATCCTATCGCCCCGACCAAAAGTGTTAATGAAGTGAATCATTTCCTCGGTTGGCAGAATCAGACCCTTTCA
>JAKEER010000496.1 GCA_022616615.1 Acidobacteriota bacterium | reverse complement strand
GTGCTTTTTGCGATGTATGCGGAGCGTACGCCCACATGGCAACCTACGCCATGTAGGCGCCACCCGAGGAATCGTCGAATGACTTAACATAGTAATACTAGGGCATGGGTAGTGGGCCCGTCCTACCTTAAGTTGACATCAATGCGCGGTGCTCCAGGTCCGGCTGTTGGTTGCCCGTTGCGGACGCGCGGCAACGCGTCGCATCTTTGAATTGTTCCAGAGCTCGGGTTGGGAGGGGGGGCCGGAATAGGGTGAAAACTCCCTGAGCTGGCTGGTGTTGTTTATGAAGTGCCCTATTTGCAGGCAAACCGCGAGTTGGGAGGGAAATCCAAACCGGCCGTTTTGCAGCGAGCGATGCCGGCTGATTGATTTGGGCAATTGGGCCGCCGGGCAGTACAGCTTGCCTGCCCAGGAAACGGACAGAGAAGAGAGCGCTGAAGAGGAGCAGAACGCCGAAAGCTGAATGGAACACCGGACGGCCAGCACTCCCTTGGGAATAACCGACAGGATCGCGCTCGCCATCGCCACTGGCCTCGGCTCGGGGTATTCGCCGGTTGCGCCCGGAACCTGCGGTTCGTTTCTGGGCATTCTTCTCATTCTGCTTCTTTCGCGGCTGAAGTTCAGTGGTGGTTCGCGCCTGCTTTTGTTTTTTGTGGTGGTTTCGGCGATCAGTGCGGCTGGGATTTGGGCTGCCTCGCGCGCTGAGGTCCTTTTTGGGCGGAAGGATCCGCCGCAGGTGGTCATCGACGAGATTGTCGGTCAACTACTGACCTTCGGGCTGATTTTTCGGCATCCGCGTTTTCTTTTGTTGCTCATCGGATTTTTGTTTTTCAGGCTTTTCGACATCGTGAAGCCTTTTCCGATCCGCAACGTTGAGAAAGTTCCGCTGGGATTTGGAATCGTGCTGGATGACTTAGTGGCCGGCTTCTATGCGTCGCTCGTGGTGTTTGTCCTGCACGTTTGGTGGCCAAGCTTGACGTGAATCGGAAGGGGAAACGGGAAAGGGTCAAGGTGAAAGGATCAGGTGGATAAGCGAGAAAATGTCTCGCACGCTCCGCATACACCGCAAAAAGCACGATGTATGCGCCACCCAGAAAGAAACTTAACAAAGTAATAATAGCAAGTCATCGCAGTTCTAACCCTTAACCCCTTTCGCCTTGACCCTTTCCCTTTAACACGAAGTGCGATGATGGCAGAATCGCTAACCGTATGATCAAAATCCTCGAGGTCCAGCCTGCAGCGGCCGTGCCCGGCGGCAACATCTTCATCCGGTGGGCGGGAAAGGAACTGCAGCCGTTTCGCAGGCCGCAAGTGCGTTTCGGGGGCATGGCGGCCCACCTGGTGACGGTTTCGCGGGACTTGATTGTTGCCCAGGTTCCAACTGAAGCTGCCATCGGAGAGATGACACTTTGCCTGGACGGCCAGGAAAGCCAGTCCGTTGACATTGAAATCGCCAGCGTGCTGGCGGCGAATCTTCACCCGGTGGCCAGCCCGGCCGTGGACTTTGAAGGCAACATCTATACGACCCTCAGCGGCCGCCGCGGTGAGAAAGTTCCCAACTCGGTTTTTAAGATCGATCCGCAGGGAAACGTTCAGCCCTTCGTGGCAGACCTTGTCAATCCGACAGGGATCGCCTTCAACGGGCGTCGCGAGATGTTCATCTCCAGCCGGCACGATGAGAATATCTACAAGATTTCTGTCTACGGCGAAAAATCAACCTATTGCAAAGGCATGGGCGTTGCCACCGGAATTGCCTTCGACCGCGACGACAATCTTTACGTCGGCGACCGCAGCGGCAACATTTTCAAAATCGACAAGAAACGCGAGATTTTCGTTTTCGCCACCCTCGAGCCAAGCGTCTCGGCTTATCATTTGGCCTTCGACGACCAGCAAAACCTCTATGTGACGGGTCCGACCACCTCCAGCTACGATCACGTTTACCGTATCTCAACCAGCGGCGCCGTTTCCACTTTCTTCACCGGACTAGGGCGGCCGCAGGGGCTGGCTTTTGACACGGAAGGAAACCTGTATGTTGCTGCGTCTCTGGCGGGGCGCCGCGGCATTATCCGCATTACACAGCAGGGCAACGCGACGGTCGCCGTCTCGGGCAACAATCTGGTGGGGTTGGCCTTTGCCCAGGACCACGATCTTTACTTGGCCAGCACCGATTCCATCTTCCGAATGAACTCCGACTGGGCGGGTAGGCGACTGCCGTAGGAGACTGCGGAGGTCTGGTAGGGCGCGGTGTCCTCACCGCGCCGTCGCTTCTTATCCTGCGCCGTAGCGGCGGGCTGAGGAGAGCCCGCCCTACCCTTCATTCTTCGTAGTTCTCAGCCGGCCTGAGCGGGTTGTTCTGAAATCAAGTCATGCTTCAACATGCTGAAATCATCGCCATTGGTTCGGAGCTTTTGACTCCCGACCGTCTGGATACGAATTCGCTTTTTCTGACCGAGCGGCTAAATTCGATCGGAATCGAAGTGGAGCTGAAAACAATTGTCGGCGACAACGAGGAACGCCTGGAACAAGTCGCTCGCGAAGCCGTCAAGCGTTCGGCTCTCGTAATTGCCACGGGAGGCCTGGGACCCACCGAGGACGATGTTACCAAGAAGGTCTTTGCCCGTGTGCTAAAGAGGCAGATGGTGCTGGATGATCAGATCCTCGAACGCATCAAGGCCCGTTTTCGCCGGCGCGGCTTGGAAATGCCGGCGAATAACGCCCGGCAGGCCCTCGTGCCCGTCGGAGGCCGGATTCTGGACAACCCCGCGGGAACGGCGCCGGGCCTCTGGATGGAACCTGAAGGGCGCCACGTCATTCTCCTTCCCGGCCCGCCCCCCGAGCTGAAGCCGATGTTCGAAGAGTGTTGCCTGCCCCGGCTCGCGGAACTGGCCGGAGGCGTCCGGCTCTTCAAGCAGGTATTCAAGGCAACAGGGATTACCGAGTCGAGCCTGGACGAGCGGATCGCGCCGATCTACGTCAAGTATAAGAACCCGGTGACGACGATTCTAGCCTCTCCCGGAGAGGTACAGATTCATTTGACGGGCAGGGGAAGGTCCGAGGAGGAAGCGCGGAAGATTGTCACTGAGCTAGCCGACAAGATCGAGTTTGAGCTGGGCGATCTGATTTTTTCGCGCGGCGAAGAAAACCTCGAACAGATCGTGGGCTACTACTTGATGATGCGGGAGATGACGCTGGCCGTGGCGGAAAGCTGCACGGGCGGGCTCGTGGCCCAAAGAATTACTTCCGTGCCCGGAAGTTCCAGCTACTTTCTTACGGGCGTGACCTGTTACAGCAATCGCTCGAAAATCGACCTTGCCGGCATCCCTCCTCTCGTGATCGAAATGAGCGGCGCGGTGAGCGCCGAAGTGGCGAAAGGTTTGGCTGAGGGCATCCGGCTGAAAACTGGCGCGACGCTGGGCCTGGGCATCACCGGCGTTGCCGGCCCGGCGGGCGGAAGTGTGGAGAAGCCCGTCGGTTTAGTTCACATCGCCCTGTCGATGGACTCCAGCCTCGACCATCAAGAGCTCCGCCTTGCCGGTGACCGCGAGCGCATCCGCCTGTGGGCCTCCCAAGCGGCGCTGGACATGGTGCGGCGGAAGTTGATTTGAAAGCGGACCGTTATCCGCGCCGTTCTCGGCCGGTAGCCATGATGAATGCGCTTCTTGCATCAGCGTGGGGCTTTTGCACACCAATGCGGGAGACAGACCGCCGGCCCCTTGAATCAATGACATTCCTTCTGGCTTTCATCGCCTACCTGTTCGGTTCCATTCCATTCGGATATCTCATTGTCAAACTCAAGGAGGGCCGGGATGTTCGTTCCGGCGGCAGCGGGAATATTGGAGCGACCAATGTGTTGCGCACCGCCGGTCGCGGTAGCGCAATACTGACTTTGGCTCTCGATGCCGCCAAAGGTTACCTGGCTGTTTGGATTGCGGGATGGATCAGCCACCACTCGCCGCAGGTGATTGCGTTTGCAGCCATGGCCGCCGTTCTGGGGCATCTGTTTCCCATCTACTTGAAATTCAGAGGTGGGAAGGGTGTGGCAACGGCGCTCGGAGTGTTTCTCTATTTGGCGTTGGGTCCAATCCTCCTTGCTGCGGGCCTTTTCCTAGGCGTCGTGCTTCTCTCCAGGTACGTATCCCTCGGCTCGATTGCCGCGGCAGCCGCGTTTCCCGTGGCCTATTATCTTTGGGCGTACCCGAAGAACCCTTCGCCGTGGCTGCTTTTCGCGGCGCTGTTCTGCTCCGGTCTGGTCATCGCCAAGCACCACGGAAACATTCACCGGCTTTGGGCGGGCACCGAACGGAAGCTCGGAGCTTCATGAGACAGATCGCGATCATCGGTGGCGGCAGTTGGGGAACCGCGTTGGCCCTGGCGCTCGGACGCAAGGGCCATCGCATTCGGCTTTGGGTGTTCGAAAGGGAACTGGTCGAGTCGATCAACCACGCCCGGAGAAATGCGCTGTATCTGCCGGAATTTGAGTTGCCCGATTGCGTCAAGGCTTCGAACGCGCTGGAGGATGTTCTAGCCGGGGCAGAAATCGTTTTGACGGTCGTTCCCTCGCATCACTGCCGCGCGGTCTATCAGTCGATGCTGCCGTCGCTTCATCCGGCAATGCTTCTGGTCAGCGCAACAAAGGGAATCGAAACGGAAACATTGCTGCGCATGTCTGAAGTCATTCGCGAAGTGACGGCTCCTGCCTTCCAGGCCAGAGTTGCCGTCATCTCCGGGCCTTCATTTGCCAGAGAAGTCGCCAAAGGAGACCCCACAGCCATCGTCGTTGCCAGTGAAGACGTGGAGCTAGCTCACCTGATTCAACACGAGTTTTCGGGGCCCGCGCTCCGGTTGTACACCAACACGGACGTTGCCGGTGTGGAGCTGGGTGGCGCGGTGAAGAATGTCATCGCCATCGCAGCGGGCGTTTGTGCCGGCCTTGGCTTTGGGTTTAACTCGCTGGCGGCTCTTGTGACACGGGGTTTGTCTGAAATGACGCGGCTGGCCGTAGCTTGCGGCGGGAAGCGCGAAACTCTAGCCGGGCTGGCCGGAATGGGCGACCTGCTACTGACGTGCACAGGCGAACTCAGCCGCAATCGCTCCGTCGGAGTGCAACTGGGCCAGGGCGGGAAGCTCTCCGATATTATCGGTGGCACGCGCATGGTGGCGGAAGGCGTCATGACCACATCGGCCACTCTTGCCTTGGCAAAAAAGCATCAGTTGGAGATGCCCATCACAGAACAGATGGATGGGGTCCTGCACCATGGTAAGAGTCCACGGGAGGCGATTCGTGAGTTGATGGAGCGAAGACTGAAGTGCGAATGATGCAGCGCGCAGAACGCCAGTCCCGGTGGAGAAGTCGTTCTCTACACGACTCCCGACGGCCAGATCAGGGTGGATGTGCGTCTTGGGCAGGAGACCGTCTGGCTTTCGCTGAACCAGATGGCCGAACTCTTCGAACGCGATAAGTCCTTAATTTTCCAGGCTCTTGCACAATGTATTTGACTCTGGGGAGCTGGAACGAGGGGCAGCTGTTGCAAAAAATGCAACAGCTCAGCACGAAGGTGGCGTGGACGCTCCCCCACGGAGCGACGCGGACGGACACGGACGAAGAGGCAGGGAACCAGATGAACACGGACAGACACGGAGCGAAACTGGAGCGCGACGGGTTGACATTCGCGGTGAAAACCATGACAGGCCGAGAGCCCCTGATTCCAAAGCATGGGGGATACAGGAAGCTGAAAAGTTTCCAGTTAGGACAACTGATCTATGACATCACGGTGCGGTTCTGCGACCGATATATTTCCCCAAAAAGCCGCACACACGACCAGATGGTTCAGGCCGCGCGCTCGGGAGTGCAGAATATCGCCGAGGGCGGCCAAGCTTCTGGCACTTCCAAGAAGATGGAACTCAAACTGACCAATGTGGCTCGGGCCAGCCTGGAAGAACTGCGGCTCGACTATGAAGATTTTCTGCGGCAGAGAAGGCTGCCGCAGTGGCCGCCGGACCACCCGGCGCTGCGGCGCTTCAAGGCAACACGCTGCTCCAATCTGGACGAACTTCGCGCCTGGGTGGAGCAGGAAAGGCGGCTGGAAAAAGCGAAGGACAAACACGGACAGGATAAACCCGGACTGACACGGACTGGCACGGACGCCAGTTGGCCCGGTAAAGGGTCCTTGTCGGTCGGTGCCCGTCAGTGTCTGTCCGTGCCTTCGTCTGCCTTGGTAGCCAACGCCGCACTGTCGCTCCTGAACCTTTGCTGCCACTTGCTCAACCGGCAACTGGCGGCACAGGCTGGCGCTTTCGAGCGGGAAGGCGGCTTTACTGAACGTCTTCACCGCATGCGCACCGCGAGAAGAAACCGTGGGTAGTTTCGCTGAATCCATCGTCGAAGATGCCGCCCTTGCCTGGATTGAGGGCCTGGGGTACGCCGTACTCCATGGCCCTGCGATTGCCCCAGACATGCTGGGAGCAGAGCGCAGTGACCCGAACTACCGCGATGTGATACTGGAGCTGGCAGAAGTCCAAGGCATGCCGCAGCGCAATCTCGCTGTCGAGCTGTTACAGAAGCTGCTCAAGGGAGAGATCAAGACGCGATTGAAACGCAACGTGGTTCAGGCCCGCTCGTTTGCCGAAATGCTGGAGCAGGCCGTTCGCAAGCACCAGATCCGAGCGATTGAAACGGCTCAGGTGATCGAAGAGCTGATCGCGCTGGCGAAGGATATGCGTAACGCGAGTGCACGCGGCGAGGCGCTGAAGCTGACTGACGAGGAGCTGGCCTTCTACGACGCGTTGGAAGTGAACGACAGCGCGGTGAAGGTGCTGGGTGAGCCCACGCTGGTCAACATTGCTCGGGAGCTTGTGGCTACCGTGAAGAAAAATGTCACGATCGACTGGACCGTTCGCGAGAACGTGCGCGCCCAACTGCGGGTGATCGTCAAGCGCATCCTGCGCAAGCATGGATATCCGCCCGACAAGCAAGAGAAGGCGACGCAGACAGTGCTGGAACAGGCGGAGGTTCCGTCGGAATTGTGGGCGGTGGCGTGAGGAGGAAGGGTTCCTGCTTATGCCGCGCCTGCATGTGGTCTCGACGGGTTGAACCGGTGCATCGGGGACGGTTTGCAGCCATCACACCCCAGCAGCGGCGCTGGTCTCGGCGATCTTGTCGAAGAACCGCTTGATCATCATTTTGGCGGTCGTGTCGAGGAGGCGCTGGCCAACTGCCGCAAGTGTACCGCCGACCTGCACGTCACCCTCATAAGCGACCTGCGTACCCGTGCCTCCAGCAGTGAGGTTGAGTTTTCCGTCGCCTTTCATGAAACCTATCTTGCCTTTGCCTTCCACGATGAGACGAAAACTGGAAGGAGGATCGGGCTCGACAATTTTGATCGTGCCATCGAACAATCCCGAGATGCTGGCCAACATCATCTTCATTTTCATTTGATATTCGTTCTCGCCAGTGCGCACCAAAGCATCGCAACCAGGCATGCAACGGGCGAGCACCTCAGGGTCTTGCAACAATTGATAGGCACGCTCCGGAGGCAGCGGCAGAGAATGATGGCCGGCAATCTTCATTAGGTTCCTGCCAAGGCCGCACGGAGGGCACGCCCTGCGTAGACCTGGGCCATCTGCTTGCGATAGTTCGAGGAGGCGTGGAGGTCCGTGTTGGCTTCAACACCATTGGCGATGAGGGCCGCTGCCTGACGAATGTCATCGTCTGTGCCGGCCGAGCCCTCCAGGCGGGCCTCGACGGCTGTGGCGCGGAAGGGGCGAGGCGCCAGCCCCGTCACTCCTACGCGAGCAAGACTGATCTTGCCATTCGCTTTGCGTAGCCTGGCGGCCACACCCACGATGGCGAAGCCAGAGGCTGGCTGGACCATCTTTTGGTAGTTCACCCCTGTTCCGGGCTCTTCCACCGGCACGATGATCTCGCGGATAATCTCTCCTGGTTCGGCGGCTGTAGTGAACGTGTCCACGAGAAAGTCTTCAAGGCTGAGCGTGCGTTCTCCTCCGGCTCGTACCAGCCGGACTTTGGCCTGCAGGGCCAGCAGCGATGCCGGGTAATCCGCCGCCGGATCTGCGTGCGAGACACTGCCTCCAATGGTGCCCATATTGCGCACCTGCACGTCCCCGATGTGGCGTGCCGCTTCAGCCAGCAACGGACATCGCTGGCGCAGGAGCGAGGATGACTCCAAGTCATAGTGCGTGGCCATCGCGCCGATGTGAATCTGGCCGGAAGCTTCCGAGATCGTCTTAAGGTCCGCTACCCGCCCCAGATCCACCAGATGCTCCGGCGTTGCCAGACGCAACTTCATCAAAGGAATCAGGCTCATCCCGCCCGCCAGCGGCTTGGCGTTGCCGTCCGAAAGCAGGTGTAGAGCCTCCTGCAGGGTATTGGGCGACGAGTACTCAAAGTTTTGCGCAATCATGCTTGGCCTCCCTGTTGCAGCAGTTTCCAAATCTTTTCCGGCAGCATGGGCATGTCTATGTGGCGCACGCCCAGCGGGCTCAGCGCATCCACGACCGAATTCACCAAGGCTGGCGAGGCGCCAATGGTGCCCGCCTCACCCACTCCCTTCACTCCCAGCGGATTCACGGGAGAGGGCGTCACTGTGTGATCGCTTTCCACCCAGGGCATCATGGTCGCCTTTGGAATGGCATAATCCATCAACTCGCCGCTGAGCAGTTGCCCGTGGTCGTCATAGACCGCCTCTTCGTAGAGCGCCTGTCCCAATCCTTGGGCGACACCGCCGTGCACTTGGCCGTCGACCAGCAATGGGTTGATCATGTTGCCGCAATCATCCACGGCCACGTAGCGGACGATTTTGACTTGTCCGGTTTCCCGGTCAATCTCAGTGACTGCGATATGGGCGCCGAAAGGAAAGGTGAAATTGGAGGGCTCCCAAAAGTAGGTCGCTTGCATTCCAGGCTCCTCGCCGGGAGGCAGCTTCAGTGCCCGATAAGAAGCCGCCGCAAGTTGGGCCAAGCTCACTGCTTTTCCAGAGCGGTTGCAGATACAGCTTCCGTTGGCAAAGGTGACATCATTGGACTCCAGCAGAAGCTGGCCAAACTTTTGGATTTTCTCCTTGAGCTTCTGAATGGCGTAATAAATCGCCGGACCTCCCACAGCGGTAGCGCGGCTGCCAAACGTGCCGATGCCGTACTGCACCACAGCCGTGTCGCCATGCAACACGATGACGTCGTCAATATCCACGCCGAGCTCATCGGCGGCAATCTGTGCAAAACTCGTTTCCTGCCCCTGCCCATGCGGCGAAGCGCCGGTCAGCACCGTCACCTTGCCCGCGGGATCAATTTTGACGGTGGCGCTTTCCCACCCGCCGGCCGGTGTGGCCGGAGAAGGTCCGAAGGCGCTGACTTCGCCGTATGTGGAGAGACCAATTCCCATCAAGCGGCCCTGCTGGCGGGCTTGGGCCTGTTCCTGCCGCAGCTTCGGATAATCCACCAGCTCCAGAGCCTTCTTCAAAGGAGCTTGATAGTCGCCGCTGTCATAAGACAGGCCAGTGGCGGTGGCGAAAGGAAACTCGTCAGGTCGCGGAAAGTTTTTCAAACGAATTTCGGCCGGATCCATCTTGAGTTCTGCGGCCAGCATGTCCACCATCCGTTCGATGCCATGAGTGGCTTCGGGCCGCCCAGCGCCGCGATAGGCATCGGTGGGTACGCAATTGGTGAACACGCCCACAATGTCCGCCAGGATGTTTTTGAACCGGTACAGTCCAGGCATCATCAACACTGAAAGAGTGGGGATGGCCGGCGTGAGCAACTGATGATAAGCGCCCAGATCCTGGATCAACTTTAGCTTCAAGCCCAGGATGGTGCCGTCCTTTTTGGCGGCAATTTCGTAATAGTCCACATGCCCCCGGCCGTGAATCGTGCAGAGAAAATTCTCGCGCCGCGATTCAATCCATTTCACCGGCTTGCCGATTTTCATGGCCACAAAACCCATCAGCGCTTCTTCCGCGTAGACGTTCAACTTGCTGCCGAACCCGCCCCCAACTTCGGGCGCCACTACCCGCAAGCGGTTCTCAGGAAGACCTAGCATTCCAGCCAGCAGGGAACGCAACAAGTGAGGAATCTGCGAAGAAGAATACAAGGTCAGAGCTTTGTCTCCGGGCTGCCATTCGGCCACCACCCCGCGGGTTTCCATTGCCGTAGGAATGAGCCGCTGACTGGTGATGCGCTGCTTCACCACGACGTCAGCGTCCGCAAAGGCCTGGTTCACGTCGCCACCTTCCTGGTGATAGGTGAAGGCAGTATTGTCCGGCCATTCCGGATGGACGGCGGGTGCGCCGGGCGCCAGAGCCTTTTCCGGGTCTGCCACCGCGGGTAATTCTTCATAATCGACTTCAATCAAATCGATGGCATCGCGAGCAATGTATCGATCGGTAGCTACCACTACGGCCACGGGATGGCCGGCGAAGTAAACGCGGTCTTGGGCCAGGATCGAGTGATGCGGCACGCGCAGCCCAGGGAGGGAGGCTCCGCACGGAACCGGTCCGACGCCGGCCACATCCTTTCCCGTGAAGACAGCCGCCACGCCAGGAAGATCTTGCGCCGCCTTGGTATGAATCCCTTTGATCTTAGCCGCCGCGTAAGGACTACGCAGAATGCAGGCGTGGTGCATTCCCGGCTTCTGGATATCTTCGACGTAGGTGGCCGTGCCCGTGATCAGCCGCGGGTCTTCGCGGCGGCGGATGCTTTTGCCAACCAGCTTCCCGGTCGTCTGGGGCGCGAGTGTAGTCGCCATAACTATTTCCTCCGTACTTCACTTTAACTTTATGCTTTGTTCGTCATTCCCGCAGAAGCGGGAACCAGCGCGCCGGAAGACACTGGATTCCCGCTTTCGCGGCAATAATTCCCGCCTTCGCGGGAATGAGGGAAGTCTGCTTGGATCTCGGTTTTCTGGTCCACTTGGGTCCGGCCAAGTCAAGAACCCATCTTGGCGGAAGCGGCTTTGACCGCATTCACAATGTGCTGGTAGCCGGTGCAACGGCAGAGATTGCCCTCGAGGCCGTGCCGGATCTCTTCCTCTGCAGGAACCGGAATGCGCTCCAGCAGCTGCTTGGAAGTCATGATCATACCCGGCGTACAAAACCCGCACTGCAGACCATGCTCGTTCCAGAAGGCCTCTTGCAGGGCGTGAAGAGCGCCGTTTTGGGCCAGCCCCTCAATGGTCACCAGGCTGCGTCCATCTGCTTGAATTGCAAACAGGGTGCAGGATTTGATGGCCTTGCCGTCCAGCTCAACAGTGCAGGCGCCGCAGAGCGAGGTTTCACAGCCGACATGAGAGCCGGTCAAGCCGACGACTTCGCGCAGGTAGTGGACGAGCAGAAGGCGAGGCTCGACTTCGTCAGTCCGGCGCTTGCCGTTGATCGTGACAGAGATCAAACGCTTCATGGGACCTCCAGAGTAAACTGCGATTGATGGAAACGCTCAAAACGGTACCAAAAGGCAGTGGAAAAGCAAAGGGCAGAAAAAGCTTCTTTCGTGAGTAAATCAAATCTTTGGTCTCTATAGCAAATGACGCGTCCGATCGCAGGGTTGAGGACAATGGTCGATCGATCTACTTCAATGGCTTATCGAGCAGCTTCAGGAAATCCCGGATGATCTGGGCCGTGAGTCCCCAGACTTCTTTGCCCTGGAAATCGTAAAAGTAGACCTTCCTCTCCGCTCCCCGCCGCACGCGCGTCTCGACACGCAATTGGCGGCTGTCTTGAAAGACACTGAAGGGCACTCGAAGAATTTCGTCGACTTCGTCTGCGTTCGGCGCCAGGTTGAGCGGCCCTCCGACCCAGGCAGCAAAGGGTGTCACGATGAGGCCCGTGATGGAGAGATACTCGTCAAATTCACCCAGAATGTGGATGGCTTCCGGCGTCAGACCGATCTCTTCCCAGGTTTCCCGCAGGGCGGTCTGAAGCAGGTTTTGGTCTGAATCGTCCTGGACGCCGCCTGGAAACGAGATTTGTCCTTTGTGTGTTTCTACCTTGTGAGTGCGCTGGGTGAGCAGAAAGGAAAATTCGGTTCCCTCCGGGAGAATCGGCATCAGGACAGCGGCTCTTCCGGCATGGTCCACATCAAGTCGACGCGGCGTGCGAGACCGGAGTTGGGAAGCGATACCCTCGATGAGAACGGGCAATTCGGGTCTGTCTGGCATAGAAAAAGCCTGCCCCGAGGCGTTAGCTCATTTCTTTCGCGAAGCTCGGCAGGAACGCTCCCTCCCCTCCTGAGATCAGGAGGGGAAGTGCCGCGCAGCGGCACGGGGGTGGTCTGAGGGATGCCCCGAAAACTATCAGTTAGGCGTTTTCGTTTTCGAGTATTCACTCTTTTGACTCGAAACGTTCAACTCGGGTCTCTGCAACGGCCGCTCGCACCACCCCGGCGCTGGCTGCGCCAGCGCCCGCCCCTCCTCAGCCGAGGAGTGGAGCAAAATGTCCAATCTCTGGAGCCAGGTCATCTCCTCAGACAATTCTCGCCGGTCCTGTGGCAACCACATCTTATACTCAATGGAGATTCTCTTGTCTCTTTGAAGCTGCTGTGCAAAACCCACGGTTCCTGCGTGCGTCATTCCCGCGAAAGCGGGAATCCGGCGTTCCAGACGCGCAGTCTGGATTCCCGCGGTCGCGGGAATGACGGAGACCATTTGGGTTCCGGCTTGTCCAGCTTTGGAGGGAATTGACAGCCCTGCCGGAAAGCCTCGTTTTATTCGCGTTTCGCGTTCGCCTTGGAGTAAGATGTCGCCTTCAGACCGTCAAGGGGTGGAGTTTCTGGATTGTTCGGTTTCAGACGGGCCGGGCTCTTCTGTTCCGAGTTCCGGATGGCATTCTTCGTCGTCGGCCTCGTTCTCATTTTCATGCTTTAGCTTTTGTAGAGGGCAAGAACGAACGCGACGACGAGGACGATTTCAATGGAGACGCCATGAAACTGGTTCAGGTCTATGACCCCAAGAAAGGAATTCAAGCCGGGAAGCTGGAAGAGGACAAGGTCTATCCGGTCGCCTATGAAGAAAAGGGAGTGCGTTCGCTGCTCGATCTTGTGCAGTATGCCTCAGCCGTGGACATGGAACTGCCCGAAGTGGTGGACGAGCTGGCGTCTAAAGAGCCGCTGCCACTGAGCTGGGAGCTGCTGAACGCCACCGCTGATTTAGACCGCCCTCACCTGGCTATTCCCATCCATCCTCCCGAAGTTTGGGCGTGCGGTGTCACGTACAAAAAGAGCGCCGAGTTTCGGGATGAAGACACCCAGACATCAAAGGGTATCTATGACTACGTCTACTTCGCCAAGCGACCGGAGCTCTTCTTTAAGGGCCGGGCGGGGCACTGCACCGGAACGAACGACTTCATTGGTCTGCGCAATGACTCGAAGTTTACGGCCGTCGAACCCGAGCTGGCCGTGCTGATTGACGGAAAGCGAAAGGTGCTGGGATACATGGTGGCCAACGACGTCTCAGCCTGGGACATCGAACGAGAGAACCCCTTGTATCTGCCGCAGTCGAAGATTTTTCGCGGTTGTTGCGCGCTGGGACCAGTGCTGGTGACGGCTGATACTGTTCCCGACCCGTACAAGCTGAAAGTCAGTTGTACGATTCGTCGCGGCACGAGCGTCCTGTTTTCCGGAGAAACGACCGTCGGCATGATGAAGCGCCGGATTGAGGAGCTGATCGATTTTCTTTTTCTTGCTAATACGGTCCCGGATGGAACGGTGCTGTTGACGGGCACCGGCATTATCCAGACGGAAGAAGCTGCTTTGCAGGAAAACGATGTTGTCGAGATCACGGTTCCGGAAATCGGAACGCTGCGCAACGTCGCGCGCCGGATCAGCTAAGAGGGGGGCCCATGAGGAGCAGACACATCACGACGACTATCTTGGCGGGACTCCTGGGAGCCGCAGTTCACGCCCAGGAAACAAAGCGTCCTGAAGAAAAGGGAGGAGAGCCGAAGCAGAACGCGCCCGCCGCGATGAAACTTTACGAAGTACCGCCCGCCCGTGAGGCCAGCTCCCAGCCACCCGAGGAAGTTGCTGACTATTTCAAGATCACTCAGACACAGGATGCCGCGCAGCGCGTCGAGCTCATTGAAGCCTTTCTCAAGCAGTACCCTGAGTCGAGGCACGCTTCCACCTTGCACCAGATGGCAACGGCCAATTATCAACAGCTCAATAACTACGAAAAGATGGTTGAGCACGGCGAGAAGACGCTGCAAGCTTTGCCGGCGAGCCCCGCCACTCTGTCGGTTCTGGCTCTGGCTTATGCCTATCACGGAGAAGCCGACAAAGCGTTGGACCGCGCCAGCCGCTCCATCAGCCTTCTGGAGAAACTAACGATTCCGGCAAACGTCGACCCGGCGCGCTTTAGGGCAGAGCGAAACCAGTATCTCGCCTCGAACTACGCTTCGATGGGGAGCGCTTCGCTGACGAAATTCGAGGAAGCCCGCAAGGTTCGGCGTGAGAAAGAAGCTGCGGTCGCCCCACCGGTTCCAGCGGCAGGGAACCGGCCTGCCGCGCCTGCCAAGGGCACGCCCAAGCCAGCCGATCCGGCTTCCGGCAGCGCTGCGTCCGAAGTGCTACCGGCTGACAGCCCGGAAGTCATCGCCTTGGCCAAGGCGCAAGGGTATTTCACGCGATCCTTGGAGTTGAATCCTGCCTATGACTTCGCCCGTTTCCAGCTTGGCATTGTCTATGCGTACCAGAACAGAGCCGAGCAGGCGATGGAGTCCTTCGCCCGAACGGTGGCTCTGAATGGCGGTTTTGCCGACATGGCGCGCCAGAACCTGGAGGCTATTTACAAGGTGACTCATAAAAACTCACTCGATGGGCTGGAAGAGTTCATCGCCAGGTTTAAGGCCCAACCAGCACCCGCGCCGGCGCCAGTGCCGGAAGGGCAGAAGTAGGCACTGCCCGGATCTGGCTGCCGGCTGGTTGAGGAGCCATGGAACAGGTCTCTTCCCGAGCTGTGCGTGGATGAATGTTTGAAATCGAGTTTACACCTGAAGCGCTGGAAGACCTCAAGGTATTCAAGAGAACCGAGCAGGCCCAGATTGTTGCTGCCATTGAAACTCAGCTTCGGTATCAACCGACAGACGAAACGCGGAAGAGAAAACGACTGCGGGCGAATGATGTTGCAAACTGGGAACTCCGCTTTGGAAGGTTTCGGATATTTTATAATGTCGACAGAGAAGAGATGATTGTCAGCATTGAAGCTGTGGGTTTCAAGGTTGGCAATCTGTTATTCATACGTCGTAACGCAAGGGAACTATGAGAACTGTGGCGATATCGGCTCGTGCGAAGTCACTGAATGATTTGCTCAAAAAGGCTCGGCGAAGCGAAGTGATCTTGGAGTCCTCCGACGGGCATCGGTTTGTGTTGGCTTCGATCACAAGCTGGGAGGCTTTTCAGGTTGGTGACGATGACGACATCACCAGGAACAAAGGGCTCATGAAACATCTCTCCACGCGGCGCAGCAAGGGCAAACGAATAACGATGGCCGAGGTCAAAACTCGGCTCGGCTTTTCATAGGGATTCGGATCACCGCCAGGGCTAGACCCAATCAAAAATGACCGTCTGCAATTGATGCCGTCGCCCCACGGCATTTCCCCAAAAATCATGAAAACTTTCAACATGGCCTGTCTCTGCCTGGCTTTTGTTCTCGTCTGTCTGGCGCTGCTATCGTCCTGCCGCGAGGCCCCTGAGCCCCAGTTTGACCTCATCATCCGCAACGGCAACGTGGTGGATGGCTCGGGAGAGCTTTGGTTCCCTGCCGACGTGGCGGTGAAGGGCGACCAGATCGTCAAGATCGGCCGGCTGGAGCAGAGCGAACTGAGCGCCAAGCAGATGATTGATGCGCGAGGGCTGACGGTTGCGCCCGGGTTTATTGACATTCACAGCCATTCGGACTACACGCTGCTGGTCGATGGAACAGCGCAAAGCAAAATCCGGCAAGGCGTGACCACCGAGGTGTTGGGAGAAGCCCCTTCGGCAGGTCCTCTGAAGGGAAAAGCGAAGAAGGATCTGAGCGAGTACGGCCTGCAGGCGGACTGGAAAACACTGGGCGAGTATTTCGCCCGGCTGCAGAAGGGCGGCATGTCGGTGAATGTGGCTTCTTACGTAGGCGCGACGCAAATACGAAGCTGTGTGCTGGGAGACGAGAGCCGTGCGCCCACGCTGGCAGAGACCGAGGAAATGAAACAATTGGCGGCCGAAGCCATGCGTGATGGCGCCATGGGGCTTTCCAGCTCGCTCATCGTTCCCCCGGACACCTATTTGGATACGCGCCAGCTCACTGATCTAGCCTCGGTCGTGGAGCCATTCGGCGGCATCTATTCGACCCATATACGGAGCGAGGGCGGGGAGATTTTCGATGCCATCCGTGAAGCGATGACCATCGGGGAACAGGCCCAGGCGCCCGTGGATATCATTCACCTGAAGATTGCTGACAAGCGTCTTTGGGGCCGGATGCCGGAGGTCATTACCCTCATTGCTGAAGCACAAGCCAAGGGCTTGCGCATGACCGCCAATCAGTACCCCTACATTGCCGGCCAGAACAACCTAAATGCCTTGATTCCGCCTTGGGCGATGGAGGGCGGCCGGGAGCAGATGCTTGGCCGGCTAACCAATCCCGCATTGCGCGCACGGATGGAGAAAGACGTTCTCAACGGCGTTTCGGGATGGTTTGACCACTACCTCGCCATGAAGGGCTGGGACAGCTGCGTAGTGGCAAGCGTGAAAAGCGAAAAGAACAAAGTGCACGAAGGGAAATCCATCGATCACCTTGCCAAAGCCCTCAGCAAGAAGCCCACCGATGTGGTGTTTGATTTGCTGAAGGAAGAAGGTGGTTCAGTTCCCGCGGTGTATTTTCTGATGAGCGAAGACGACGTGCGAACCGCCATGCAGACGCCTTGGGTGTCGATCGGCTCGGATGGCACGGCCGTGCGACCCGATGGAATTCTGGGAAAGGGCAAACCACATCCCCGCTGGTATGGCACCTTCCCGCGCGTGTTGGGGAAGTATGTGCGGGAGGAAAAGGTGCTGGCGCTGGAGGAAGCAGTGAAGAAGATGACTTCGCTAAACGCGGCCAAATTGGGTTTGGAAGATCGCGGCCTTCTGAAAGTCGGAAAGAAGGCGGACATCACAATCTTCAGCGCGGAGCGTGTCATCGATAAGGCTACTTTTGAAAATCCGCATCAATATCCGGAAGGCATCGAATACGTGATCGTCAACGGCGCCCTGGTTATTGAGAAGGCCCAGCATCTGGGCGCCAAGCCAGGGCGAGTCTTGTACGGTAAGGGGAAGAAGTAAGCCAGATGTGTAGGGAACGGGCGTCGTCCCCGCCCTCTGACGACCCGGGAAGCACAAACGGGGAACGCCACAGCGGACGTTTCCTACAATCTCTCATTAATCAATCGGACGAGGCTCTGCTCATGCACAAACGGCTCATGATCGGCTTACTGGCAGGATTCTTTCTGACGTGCAGCGATACCGCTTCATCTGCCGACGGCGCTCAACAGTTTGAGTATCGGGTACTGGCGACAAAGAAAACTGCCACGCCGCAGAAAGAACTCAACGGTGCCGGTGTGGAGGGCTTTCGATTTGAAGGAATCATGGGCGGCAACACGGAGTGGGGTGGGTCGGAAGCTGTTGCCGTGATATCCAGAGAGCGGGCAGTCGAGAAGCGTTCAAGCTTCGAGTATAAGCTGCTCGCCACGAGCAAGACCTCGACCATGCAAAAGGAGTTGCAGCAGGCAGCAGATGAAGGATTTGGGTACAGGGGCCAGACGGTTTTCGAGACCACCTTTGGCGGCAAGGAAGTCGTAATTATCATGGAGCGCAACCGGGATGCGAAACCTCAGCGCTATGCATACAAACTGCTCGCCACGTCGAAAACATCCACGATGCAGAAGGAACTGGTCGAAGCCGGTGAAGCAGGTTTTCAGTTCGTCGGCATGACTGTGGCAGAGACCCCTTTCGGTGGCAAGGAGCTGGTTACGATTTTGCGCCTAGGTCCGAACAGATGAACCAAGAGCCACGCGTGGCTTGTCGTTGCGCCTTTCAGGGAGACTCATGGTGCGGCAAGCCTGCTTCCTGCAGCGACCTTTTCAGCAGATCTTGCACACCGAGATTCGTCGCCCATTCCAGTAGATATGCCATGTCGAGTGAGCTGGACTGGACTTTCAGCACGCCCAGAACGTCGGTCCATTGCCGCTCGGAAACCTCGCCGCCCTGCCGGTACCATTCCAGTTTGTTGAGGATAATGTCTTCGGGGGAGGCGAGGAGGAATTCGCGTCCTTCTACTGACTTATCGAGACGACCACTGCGCATTCGTTCAAACGCTTGAAGGTCAAACGGACGCGGCTTGAGTGCAAAGATATCAATTTTGGTCATGCTCTCGAAGTGAATGAGGTTAAATGAGGATCGGCGCTCGATAGCTTCCTGAACCATCTCGAAGTCAATATAGAAGGATTGGTTGAGACCGTCTACCAGCAGCCGGCCGTGGTGAAGGCGAAGGTCTGCTACGATGTCGATGTCCTGTGTGGACCGGGCGATGCCATGCGCAGAACTGGCAACGGAACCTCCAATGCAGTAGCGAATGCCCAGCTTCTCGAAGACATCAATCACCGGAACGAGAGCGGACGGAAAGCTGAACAGGCTCATCGACGTCGCCGGACCAGGCATTCGCGAAGCTTCTCGGCAAGCTCTGCACCGTAGTGGACTGAAGCGAAAATGTGCAGGGCTTCGTCCTTGGTTGCTTTGGGATGTGCCCGTCGAATTCCATCATAGGCAAGCAGGCTAACCTCCTCGCTTAGCGAAAAGGCAATCGACAGCCGCTTGGCAGTGCCAGCCTTTCGCAGTAGATCGATTTGCACTGCTTCAGCCGCTGGATGCGTGTCAGTGGATTGAGTTCGCATGGTGTCCGTTCCGGTCAGTCTAACTTCACAGAGAATGGACTTGGATTGGCGCTCCCCTGGAAGTAAACCTCCGTCTGGTAGTAATCCTACGTCTGTGCCGCTTTCCGGCAATAGCGCGCCTTTGCGGGCGGCAGGTTCAGCCAGACTTGGCGATAGCCGAACTGGTGCTTCCGGATAAAAGCCCGCACGATCGCGCCGACGCGGATCATGCGCTGCCGATCGGAGGGTTTCAGGAATCTGGATTTGAACTCGTGAGAGAAGATGTACTCGAAATAGGAAAACACCCCTTCGGGTGAAAGGCGCTCGATGAGTACGCTGAGGATTTCAGAGACCACTTCGGGCTCGAAGTTGTTAAACGGCAGTCCGCAGACAATGTAATCGTACCGGCTCTCCGTGCTGACTCCCCGCACGTCTGCGTTATGCAGGCGGCAAAAGATTCCTTTCAATGCGCATTCCTGCCACGGCGGATGCGCGCGCAGGTAATCACAAAAGCGGCTGTTCAACTCATAGATGTCCAACTGGTCTCCGGCGCGCAGGTGTTTCAAGATCTGCCGTGTGAAGGCTCCAGTTCCGGCGCCCACTTCCAAGACCCTTACCGGACGCGAGGGGCGCTGGCTTAACGGATGTGTGATCGCCTTGCCTAGCAAAGGAGAGCTGGGCGCAATGGCGCCGGTCGTGGTGAAGCTGTCCCGAAACTGGGAATAAAAGAGAGTGACGTCCTTGAGCATACTCCTTGAAAATCGAAGGTAGAGCGCGCTGTCCTCACCGCGCTGCTGTTGGCCCTCCACCGCAGCGGCGGGCTGAGGATAGCCCGCGCTACCTTCTCTGCCGTCGCAGAATCACGGCGTCTTCAGACTCGCCGCTAACGTATTGGCCTTTTGCGCAAGAACTAGCCCCTGGTAAAACTCGCCGCGTTTCACGGCGTCGCGCGACTTCTTCATGAAATCGAGCACGGCGGCAAGGTTCGGCTTCTGTTGCTCGGTCAGGTGCGACTCGTTCAACGATTCGACCAGCGACTGGGCCGAGTCCAGCTGCTCGTTAATTTTCCTGTTGAGAGCCTGTTTGTCACTCTCGCTGAACTGCGGCGACAATTGAATGGGGGGGGCCTGCGCCACCGGACGTGTTTCGACAAGTGCTGGCGCGCTGACTCTCCCTTCTCGCCGCGGCTCCACGACTGTCTTGGCCGGCTTAGGGGGCAGCGTCCGTTGGGCAGGTGGCGCTAGATTAGGTGGGGCTTCCGCGGCTGTCGAAGCGGGCTCTGGAAGTGTCTCTACCATGATGGGCGCCGAGGTCGATTGGTTTTCAATCTCCGGGGCCGGGCCTTGGTACCCGGTCGACGGGAGGCTAGTTACGGGCACCCGGGCGATAGACTTGTTTCGACTGCAGGCGATAAGGAGCATGGCGGCCAGCAGCAGAAGCGGAAATGCACGTTGGAGAATCATGAAGGGTTCGGAACCACGCCGGCTTTTCGATTGCGATTACGAGGACGACGACGAGGCCGGCTCTCACTAGATTACGTCACGACACTGGGAACCTGAGAGTGAAGGTCGTTCCCTTTCCAACTTCAGAATGCACGTCGATTTCACCGTTGTGGAGCTGAACGACTTTGAACACCGTTGCAAGCCCGATGCCGCTGCCGCTTTCCTTCGTAGTATAGTACAGGTTAAAGACCTTTTCACGGTTCTCCGGCGGGATTCCCACACCTTCATCCTGCACGCTCAACAGAAGTGAACCATTTCGGAGCGCGGTTGAAATTTGCAGGCGGCCGCCCTTCGGCATCGCCTCGCACCCATTGAGAACGATGTTCAACAGACATTGCTTCATCAAGTCGGCGTCTAGTTGAATCGGCGGCAGGTTTTCATCGGACTGCACGGAGATCTGCACGTTATGCTGCTGCGCCTCCGTCTGCGCCAGCGCCACCACCTCCTGCAACACCGGCTGAATAGCCTCCTCCTTAAGCTTGACCTCGACCGGGCGATTGAAATTCAAGAAATTTCGCACCACTCGGTCCAGGCGCTTGATCTCCTGGGTGATGACGTCCAGGCTGCGAGTTGCGTCTTCCGCGCGCTGCGAGAGAACCTGCGACTTGAGCAGCTCTAGATGTATCACAATGGCATTGAGCGGATTCTTTACCTCGTGGGCCACGCCCGAAGTCAGCTTGCTTAGAGCAGAGAGTTTCTTGGCATACTCGAACTGATTCTCAAGCTTAGCCACGGTCTCAGGATCCTCGAAGATCACGAGCCCGCCCATGGGTTGATTGTTTTCCTCGAGGTAATGCACCCTGGCGGTAACCCTGGTTTCCTGGTTCGGAAGCTGGAGACCGGTCTTCTTCAGGTTTTGCTTCACTCCGAAAGCCATCTCTACCAGACCGTGCAAGGGATGATCGGCATTCAGCACTTCATCCAGGCGTTTTCCCAGAGAAGCTTCTACGCTGGTGTTTAACAACTGCGCCGAAGACGGACTCATCAGAACGATGCGTCGCTCGGGATTGAGGAAAATGATCTTTTCTTCCAGGCTCTTTACGATCTGGCCGAAATTGCCCTTCAACGCATCCAGCTCTTCGCGGCTACCCTCCAGGCGCTGGCCGATTTCGTTCAGCTTCAGAGAAACCAACCCGAATTCATCGCGCCGCTTTAGGTCGATCGGTTTGCCAAACTCGCCCTGAATCAAGCGTTCAATGCCAGCGGAGATGAACGTTAACGGACTGAGAAGCAGCTGCGCAAACAGAGCAGCAAGCGTCGTGGCCAGCAGCAGAGAAATGCCGGCGATGTAGAGATTCTTGCTCAGGAACTGCTTGAGTTCCTGCTTGATCAAGGCTGTATTCATCGCCACTCTCACGGTGCCGAAAGAGCGGTTGGCTGAATCCACCATCTCAGACGTGACTTCGTAGTTCTTTGGCGGGCCATCCAGGTAGCGAAGCTGGGTTAGAAAGCCGGCGTTCTTGAGCACTAGAAAGTTCTCGGTTTCCGGCATCGTTTGGCCTAGCTGCGAGCTGTCAGAGTGCGCCAGTACGTGATCATGGGGATCGGTAACGGCGAGGTAAACGATGACCTGCGAGTAACCGGTGGTGGATTCAAACAGGGCCTGCAGTCCTTGGTCCTGGCGCAGCACGTCGCGAATATAGTTTGGGGTGGCTTCCGGGTCGGGGTCGGTCGGGGGAGGCGTCTGCTCGGACAGCAGCGCTTGCTTGACCTGATCGTAGACTTGCTTGCTGATCAGGTCTCCGCCTTCGTAGGTCGCGCGGATCTGTTCGCGCGTGAAGGTGATGATGGTAAACAGGGAGACGATGGAGAGGACAACCAGAACCAGGGTCGTGATGGCGAGCGTGAGCCTAGTTTTGAGCCTCAGCGTCATAGAGGTTGAGCTTGTTGTGAAGCGTCTTCAGGCTGACACCCAGGATTTCGGAGGCTCGCGTCTTGTTGTTTTCTGTGAACTCGAGTGTCTTGTAGATGAGGCGCTTCTCGGCTTCGGCCACGGTAGTCCCCACAGGAATGGCCACGCTGTTTGCCGAGGGCGCCACCTCACGCTGTTCCAGAACCGGCAGGTGCCGTTCTTCGATCAGATCCGTGTCGCAGACGATCAGCGAGCGTTCGACCACGTTGCGCAACTCGCGCACATTTCCGGGCCAGTTGTGGGTTGAGAAGAGTTTAAGGACTTTATCGGCGACGCCTTTCACCTTCTTGCCATGCTTGTCGTTCAGTTGGCGGATGAGCGCCTCGGTCAAGACAGGGATATCGCTCAGGCGGTCGCGGAGCGGCGGGAGACTGATGCAGAAAACGTTGAGCCGGTAATACAGGTCGTTCCGCAGTTCGCCGGCCTCCACAGCTTTCAGCGGCAGCTTGTTGGTGGCCGCTACGATGCGGACATCCACGTCAATCTCGGCTTTGCTTCCCAGACGGCGAAACTTTCGTTCTTCAATAACCCGTAGCAGCTTGCTTTGCGTTCCGACAGGCATCTCAGCGATTTCATCCAGAAAGATGGTGCCGCCGTTGGCCAGCTCAAAGCACCCCAGGCGCCGCTCCAGCGCTCCGGTGAAGGCGCCTTTTTCGTGGCCGAAGATTTCGCTTTCCATCAGCGTTTCGGGAATGGCCGAACAGTTGATGGCGATGAAGGGACCCTCTTTCCGTTTGCTACGCAGATGAATGTTGCGCGCTACCAATTCCTTTCCAGTTCCGCTCTCACCTGTGATCAGCACCGAAGCGGTACTGGGCGCGACCAGTTCAACCAGCCGGTACACTTCCAGCATCTGGGGGGCATTGCCAGCCATGTCGCCAAACGCGCCGTAGTATTTTACTTGGTTCTCCAGGAGCTGAACTTTTTTGTCTTTTCTCGCAGCCTCCAGGCACTTGTCGAGCAGAATGCGCAGGCGGGTAAGATCGGGAGGTTTCTCCAGGTAGTCGTAAGCGCCAACCCTCATGGCTTCCACCGCTGAATCGATAGTCGCTTGAGCCGTCAGCATAATGACGGATAGGGCTGGATAATCCTCCTTGATCCTTTTGAGCAGCGTCATTCCATCCATGACGGGCATAGATAAGTCGGTAATGACGACGGCTGGCTCGAGTTCAGGAATGAGGGCCAGCGCCTTCTCACCGTTCTCGGCGGCGTCGGTTTGGAAATTCCAGCTCGAAACCAACTTGGCCAGGCCGCTCCTGGCCGAGGGTTCGTCGTCAACAATCAAGATCCTCTGCTTGTTCATGTGGCTCCTGGTAATAGGACTCGGAACTCGAAGCCGCTTCTCGTGGTTGTTGTGAGGACTGTAAGGCAGTGATCTTCCATCCGACGCTGCTGAGGGCTGTTATGATACAGGCATGACCCGCAAAAGTAAAAATTTTTGACTCACTCCTGCCCGTGTGCTAGTTTTTGCCAGTAGCTTGCCCTTTGCGTGTGGCGCCCGCTCCGCAAACTTTCTGGGTCTGGATCCTGGAGCTGTGAAAAATCGCCGGGTCGGGGAACCCGGCCTCCAAAGAGTGCTTGCAACTCCCTGCGAATCATTGGAGGCCGCATGCCCTCACGCGGCGCTTTCCACAAATTCCGAATTTTTTCACAGCTTCCTTATCCGGACTTTCATCCCTTAGGTCTCCCGTGCTCACCGTCCAGTCGGCCCGAGACGTTGTTCTCCAGCACTGTCAGAGAATCGCAGGACAGCGTCCTGTGGAGAAGGTCTCAATTCTCGAAAGCTTACAGCGTGTTATTGCTGAGACGGTGAGTCTCGACGCCGACCAGCCGCCCTTCGACCGTTCCATGCGTGATGGTTTCGCAGTGCGCGCCGAAGATGTGCAGTCGGCGCCTGAATTGTTGCGCTGCGTGGGCGAAGTAAGAGCCGGAGAGACGACGGCGGCTACTTTGAAGTGTGGCGAGGCGCTCCAGATCATGACGGGCGCACCTGTGCCGCAGGGTGCGAACGCAGTAGTGATGGTGGAACACACCGAGCGCCAGCCAGAAGCCATGGTGCGGGTGCTCAGGCCAGTGAAGGTCGGCGAGAATGTTGCCCCAAGGGGCTCGGAGCGCAAAGCGGGAGAAACGCTCTTGAGTCCGGGGCGGCGTATCTCAGTTTTTGAAGCGTCTGTCCTGGCAACCGCTGGCAAGGCAGAGGTTCTTGTGTATCGCCGGCCCGTGATTGGAATTTTGGCAACCGGCGATGAGCTGGTTGGTGTGGAAGAGTCGCCGCGCGCCGGGCAGATTCGCAACTCGAATTCATTTTCGCTCTATGCGCAAGTGCTCAGGAGCGGCGCGGTTCCGAGCCTACTGGAGACGGCTAAGGACAACCTGGCTGACTTGCGAAGACAGATTGAGCTCGGCTTGGAGACGGACGTCCTGCTCGTGAGTGGTGGCGTATCGATGGGGAAGTACGACTTGGTTGAGCCCGTTTTCGAAAAGCTTGGCATCGCGGTTCACTTCGAGTCGGTGAGCATGCGGCCCGGCAAGCCCACGGTGTTTGCTAGCTGGAAAGACCGCTGGGTTTTTGGTCTGCCTGGAAATCCGCTGTCAACATTTGTGGCTTTTGAACTCTTCGTCAGGCCGTTGCTGAGAGCTCTGCAGGGACTGCCGGCCAGCAGCCTTCCGGTAGTGAAAGGCGTCTTGCAAGCAGATGTCGTCGAGCGATCTGGCCGAAGCGCCTTTCTGCCAGCCCGCGTCAGCAGTGGTGCTGGAGAATTGGAAATCTGGCCGGTAAACTGGAAAGGGTCGGCCGATGTCTTCAGTGCTGTGGAGTCCAACGGACTCTTGATTGTTCCCTCGGAAGCAGCACGCTTGAATCGGGGTGAAAGCGCCCAGGCGCTGTTGTTTGACGAACTGCAGTATGCGTCTGAGGCGAGATTCTAGTAACGGAATCAACGGTCTCTCAGATTCTGTGCGTCATTCGCGCGAAAGCGCGAATCCAGTGGCTCAGGACGAGGAGTCTGGATTCCTGCCTTCGCGGGAATGACGGAGACCGGCTTGTTCGGGTTATGGAGACATCTCGACATGGCTCAGTTTTCGCACCTGGATGATGGTGGAAAGATCAGAATGGTCGATGTGACAGAGAAGTCCGTCACAGTGCGAACGGCGCGGGCGCGAGGGCTGGTCAAAGCACTGCCAGAGACGCTGGCGCTAATTCAAAGCGAAAAGATTGCCAAAGGAAATCCGCTGGAAGTGGCGCGTGTGGCGGGAATCATGGCAGCCAAGAGCGCGGCGCAGCTGATTCCTCTGTGCCATCCCTTAGGATTGACACATGTCGACATGCATTGCCGGATAACCGGGCAGGGAATCGAGCTGGAGGCAACGGCGATAGCCGAAGGAAAGACGGGTGTTGAAATGGAAGCGCTGACGGCGGTGTCCGTTGCAGCATTGACGATTTACGATATGTGCAAGGCCGTCGACCGCGAGATGGTTATTACTGATGTGCGTCTGGTGGAAAAGACTGGAGGGCGGTCGGGTCGCTATGTTCGGAAGGGTGAGGCGACCTAATCTTTCGCGACTATCGTCTGCACTGCCGACCCATGTCGAGGCGAAACGGCGCCAGTTCGGCCTTAGAGCGTGTCTTAAAACCTACCTGGCGGGGGTAGCAGGAGGGTGGCAGGAACCCTCGTCATCCGGCCAAGCGCAGCGCGAGCCGGAATCCAGGCTGGATTCCCGCTTTCGCGGGAATGACGAACCGAGGCACCCTGGGGATGGGTTCCCGGGCCACTCCGGCCCAGCGCGTTTTCAGACACGCTCTTAGACCACTGCCGCCTGTCTTGGGCAGGCGTCGGCAACTCAAAGACCTGCCCTGGAGTTTCTATGTTTGCAGGCTGGTCCAAACTCTCCGGTCTGGCCTCACTTCGGCAGGTGTGCCTCCTCAGTTCAGGCCTATTTTCTTGAGGCATTTCTGATGCCCTTCATTCTCAAATACTGGCTGCCTCCGCTCTTATGGGCGGGCTTGGTTTCTGTTTTCTCGACCGACAGTTTTTCTTCTGGACAGACCACCTCCTTTATTCTGCCTTTTTTTCAATGGCTCCTGCCGCGCGCCACGCCGGAGGTGTTGAACTCGATTCACTTCTTAATGCGCAAGTTGGGCCATTGGACGGAATTCTTTGTTCTGGCGATGTTGCTGTATCGGGCCTTTCGCCAGGGGCAGACCCCTCAGTGGCAATTGCGCCTGGCTGTCTGGACGCTCAGTCTCGTCTTGCTTTACTCGGTTGCGGATGAAATTCACCAGCGCTTTGTGCCGAGCCGCAGCGGCGTCTGGAGTGACAGCTTGTTGGATTTCTTTGGAGGCTTCTGCGCGATAGCGTTGCTTTACGCGCGACATCGGAGCAAGCCAGACGCTTTGGCGCGGGTGAGCTCGGCCTGCGATGTTTCAGGCGTACCGCGCGCCTGAAGGGTCCAAGGCTCCAGCCGGCTGGCTTGCATTGCATCAACAGCTGCCGTGTTGCAGCTTTTTGGGCTGCGTGCATTAGAAACATCTGGCAAGGCCCCTCCGCCCTTTGCCCTTGGTCTCTGACTCTTATGGCGACTAACTTGGTCTTGTCCGGCTTGCTGACGGGGTGCTTAGTTCTGAGCCCGCTGTTCCTGCGCGGCCAGGAAGACACAGCGCCAACCGCCGGTTCGCCGGCACGTTCTGCCTCTTTCACGGAAAAACCTGTGAGAATTCTGGGTCCTTTTTTGTCTCGAGACGACCAGGATGAATATACCAAGGTGGTTCTGAAAAATGGCCTCACGCTGATTGTTTATGAGCGGAAGGATTTGCCGTTGGTCTCGATCTCGACCTATGTGAAGACTGGTTATCTGGATGAACCGGAACGGTTGCGAGGCATCGCTCACGTGGTCGAGCACATGTTCTTCAAGGGCACCGCGCGGCGCGGAGTTGGAGCACTGGCCAAGGAAACCAAGGGACTGGGCGGGTCTCTCAACGCGGGAACCTTCTACGAGTACACCCACTACTACACGGTGTTGCCGTCCGAGCATTTTCGCCAGGCGCTAGACATACAAGCAGACGCCTTGCAAAATCCGGTCTTTGCCGAGGAAGAGCTGAAACGGGAAATCCAGGTCATCCTGCAGGAGGCGCGCCGGAAGGCCGACTCGCCGGAGGCTTTTGCTTTGGAGAAGCTCTACGAGACGGCGTTCGAAGTCAGCCCAATCCGGCGGTGGCGCATCGGCGACGAATCGACACTTGTGCCGCTGGGCCGCAAGGAGCTGGTTGACTTCTACCAGCGCTGGTACGTTCCTTCCAACATCGTTCTGGTGGTTTGCGGCAACGCCGACAAGAGAGCCGTGTTGGATGAAGTGGTGAAGAAATACGGCGGCATGGCCCCTGGCAAGGCCGAAGCCGCTGCCGTGTCTACCGAGCCGGTTCAGAAACAGCTGCGTTACCGGCAACTGCGCGGCGATATCGCCGAAGCCAAGCTTTTTCTTGGCTTTTTATTGCCGGCGGCATTCACACCCGAGTGGTACGCCTGCCAAATGCTGCGCGCTGTTCTCACCGAAGGGGACAGCTCCGTGCTAAACCGCCAGCTCAAGGAGGAGAAGGGTTGGGTAAGCTCGGTCGCGGCGGTTCCGCTCGATTTGAAGGACCAAGGTTACCTGACGCTTCGATTCAGCCTCGATGCGGCGCGCCTGGATAACGTGGAATTGGCCGTGTGGGCTGAGTTGGAACGCCTCAAGGCCGGCGCTTTGGATCACCAGGACATTGAACGTGCCAAGAACCTGCTGGAGCGCAACCTTTATCTTGATCGCGAAGAACTGACCGATTTTGGCTTTGAATTGGCGCGCTACGAGGCGCTGGCAAGCCATCGGGAGTGGCGCAACAGCGTCAGGAAGATCCGGGCGGTGACACGAGAGCAAGTCGTTCAGGCCGCAAAGACCTACCTGACGCTGCGACGTTGCACCGTGCTGGAGTATCTGCCCCTGGCCGCCAGGCCACGCAGTACAACAGCTGAAAACCTGATGGCATTCCTTGAACAGCGTCTTCCCGATGCGGTGAAAGAAGCGGAGCTCGCCGCAGGCCCGGCAGAGACGCCGGCAAGTGGCAAGAAAGGGAAGCCCGCTCGCCCTGGCGTGCCTCCTGCAACCCCGGCCGAAATCAGTTCAGCATGGGTTGACTCGCCATTGGCCGAGTACAAGCTTCTGCGCGGTCCTGAAGTCATGGTGAAAGAGAGCCGCGCCCTGCCGCTGATCTCGATAGGCGTCTTTTTTCCCGGAGGGCGCATTTTTGAAGGCCGTGGCAATAACGGAATCACAGAATTGATGCTGCGCGTGTCTGCCAAGGGCGCGCAGAAAATGAGCAGCGCGCCGCTGCTGTCGGTGTTCGAGCGAAATGGCGCCAGGCTCGAAACCGTGGTCGAGGCGGACTTCTTCGGTTATGCGCTCACGGGGCTGAAGGCGGGATTCGAGAAGAATCTTGATGCCCTGTTTGCAGCCATTCAGGAGCCGCAGTTTGAAGAGCTTCTGATTCAGAAGGAAAAGGCACTCCTCCAAGCTGAGGCGTTCCGATTGACCGACAGCCAGGCACTATACTCCCGGCAACTATTCAAACAGGCACTCTACGGCGATCATCCGTATGGCTTGCCGCCGCTAGGGACGCCGGAGTCAATGAGCCGGATCAGTCGCTCTGAGCTGCGCGATTGGCACACGCAGTTTGTCCAGAAGGCCATTCCGGTGGTCTTGATTGCCGGTGACACGGAAGGCAGCGAGCTGGTGGCTCGGCTTTCAGGCTACATGAGCACGAGCGGCGCCGAACCCATAGACCTCACAATGGCGCTTCCCGTCAGACTGCATGACCGGCCGAATGAAAAGACCGAAAACCGCGAGCGGGGACAATCGGCAACTTCACTGGGTTTTCTGACTCTGGGCGCCTCTGAGCCCGAGACGCGGGTGCTGACGGTGATTGCTAACCTGGTCTCCGGAATCGGAGGAAGGTTCTTCGAACAGATTCGCGAGAAGCAGGCCCTGGCCTATACCGTGAGCGCTGCCTATGAACCTGCCGCCTTAGGCGGGTATTTCACCGCTTACGTGGCCACCTCGCCCGAAAACAGAAGGCAAGCGGTGGACGCCCTGAAGGAGCAGTTCAAGAAGCTCTCTGCCGAACCGGCCACCGAAGAGGAAGTGCGGCGCGGAAAAAGCTTCTCCAGCGGCCTGTGGAAACTGCGCTTGCAACGGCGGAACATCCAGGTCTTCGAGTTTGCCCGCCTGAAGATTGCTGGGTTAAGCCTGGATGAGATTCAAAACTACGCCACCCAGTTTGAGTTCGTGCGGCCGCAAATGATCCGCGAAGCCGCGCAAAAGTATTTCGATCTGAGCCACATTGCTATCGGAGGGATTCTTGGCAGCGGAGGGAAGAAACACGCGAAGTAGGCAGAGTTCACTCGGGCACTTGGCTGAGTCGGTGCAGATGGCTGCCTCGTGCGGCGCCGGCGAGATGGGGCCGTTCCTCCAGGCATCAGATCCCGAAGTGCTGCTGGCACTTCTGGCGAATCCTAACTTCGGAGAGCGGGAAGTGTTGCTTCTGCTGAACCGCAGGGATCTACCGGCTTCCGTCATCCACGAACTGGCAAGCCTCCGAGCGCGAGTCAGCAGTTATGCGGTGAAGCTCTCCTTGGTGAAGCACGCGAAGACACCGTTGCGTGTAGCGTTGGCGCAACTCAAATTTCTCTTCCTGTTTGACCTGGTTTCGGTGTGTCTTTTGCCAGGGGTTCCTTCCGAAGTGAAGCGAGCCAGCGAAGAGTTGATTCTTGGCCAGGTTCCCAAGCTGGCGATCGGCCAGCGCATTACACTTGCTAAACGTGGCTCCGCCCGGCTCGCCGCCAGCCTCCTCACCGGTGAAAACGCTCAGATCATCAAAGCGGTTCTGGATAATCCCTATGTGACGGAAAAGATCCTGTTACTCATATTGAACCGTCCAGAATGCCCACCGAAGGTTGTGGAATTGATCGCAGCCCATCCGAAGTGGTCCCTCCGTTACGACATCCGTCTGGCTTTGTTGCGGCAACCTAGCCTTCCGTTGGCACGTGCTCTTTCCTTCGTGCCCGACCTGAAGCCTCAAGATGTTCAAGAAATATCTCAAGATTCCGGAGTTATCCTCCAGTTGAGAAATTACCTGGCTAATCAGCTAAAAACGGCAGGCTAGGATTACTTTGTTAAGTCCTGAAGCCAATCTTCACGGCGGGACGCCCGTGCCACGTGGCATGGGCATCTTGCCCATGCGGCGCTTATATCGTCAAAAGCGCGATGTATGCGCCACGCGATCAAGACTTAACAAAGT
>JAKEER010000495.1 GCA_022616615.1 Acidobacteriota bacterium | reverse complement strand
AGACCACAATACGTGCCACCGCCGATTTTTCAAGCCCTCTTTGTTAGAATAAGGGCCACCGCGCCCGTAGCTCAGTTGGACTAGAGCATCTGCCTTCTAAGACTTCCTAAACGAAGAATCAGCAACTTAGCGGGAGAGGGGCACTGCGCGTCACGGAGCGCTTCCTTGTGCTACATGTTGTGCGTTTGGCGAGGCTTAGGAAAGAAGTTGGAAATACGAGAGAACACTTGGTGACGCCACGTGAAGTTTGGTGGTGGGCACAAAATTGGGCACAGTCGGTCTGTCGCTTTTGGTTCTTTACCGCTGTGGAATCCCCAGAGTCTGTTTCCAAAACCCCAGCTCGTCCACATCAGTGCACCTTGCAGGAGGGAGTGCTCTTTGTTTTTACCCGACGCGGATTCCGAACCTCGCCGCCCGGTGATAAGCTGCATGGGACTGTTCGGGAAGTGCTCTTCCATGTCGCTTGACCCGCGCCTTTCACATCTACACGGATGGTTCCTCTACAAGAACCCGGGTGGCAAGTCTGGGTGCGCAACTCGGCCCTCCAGCGCAGGGACACCTTGGCAGGAAACGAAGCCCGGAAACGCTGGCAGATTGATCATCAGTCCTTCCCGCTGGCCAAGAGAGTCATTCCGAACGCCAGCCGTGCGTCGTCCTCGCTCTGGGTATCGAGCAATGGTTTGTTCAGATCAAGCCAGTTCTGTGCCAGCGTGGTCACGTCGTCATCGTCTCCGACGCCCATAGACTCCAACTTCTGAAACATCTCGTCCTTCATCGCTTGGCTCAGTCGCAGATATGGCCCTTCGCGGGTGATCCACCCGCGGGCACCAGCCTCTTCTAGCACTTTGTCAGAACTCCACTCTTTCCAGTTCATACGACACCATGCCTCACCTCAGCTCAGCACGCCGCACCTGACCTCACCGCGCCCTGGCCAGCCGTGCCTTGCCCAACCTCGGCAAATCCGTTCCCCGATTGTCCTGCAAATTTGCAGGACTTTTGACCGCCCACCTTGTAGGCGAATGTTTGGCCGTCGGGGTACAAGCCCTGTCCTCCGTACCCTTGCCGCTCCATCCGCCCGTGTACGAGTGCCCCGCGAGAACCCCGCCGGCGGGTGTACATGAACCAGTGGTAGGCCTGCCAGCATTCCGGGCACTCCCACCATCGCATCCACCGCAAGTGTGTTTCGTGCTCCTCCAGTTCTCCGATTTGCCAGACTAACAAATTCTAAAACCGTGCGTCGCGTCAGCTTGCGCCATCACCAGGTGTCGGCTTTTTAAGACCGTCATAGGTTTCGGCAGCCTCAAAGAGGATTCATAAAGGCAAGGGGTGTGGATGTTAAGGCGGACCGGGGCCCACAGGGACTCCTGGCATCGCACAAGAAATTTTTTTGTTCGGATTTTCTGTGCCTGCTGTTGCATCCGTCTGGATTCCAAAAAGATTGACGAAGGCCACGGCCTTTTTGAAGTGCCGATAACCGTTGCCTAAGGCCGGGCCTTCTCGACTTCCTTTTGTAAATTGAAATGCCAGAAAGGAATCGGAGCCAGGTCATCGAGACCGACCGAAATGTAGATTTGCTTCGGTACCTTGTACCGCATGCGTGTTGAGCTTCGAAGTGCGTTGCGGATGGCCCGGTTGATCGCGACGACCATGTTCGAGCCTCTTCCAGCGCCTGCCAGATCCACAAACATGCCATCGCGGAGGTATTGTTGTTCAGGAAAACGCAGGAGAACGTGGGCTTCTCTCATTACTATCACCTCATTTTGTTGGAGCCGAGCGGCGGGGCAAGGGCAACCGATCAACGAGCCACAGTGTTGGTTTGGGTTGTTCCCCGCCGCTCGGCAACGCAAAGAACTGCTCGGCTGCAACTCTTGCACAACTTCGATTGTCCTGTACTGGACAACCATCCTGGGCTAGCAGGTTACGCCTAGCGGTAGTCCTTTCGCTCCCTCTTGACGGTTCAAGCCGCCTTTCACTCAAAAATCCACAGAACTAATTTAGGCCGCGGATCAATCTGAAAACCGCCTTCCTCAAAGTCACCCGGCAAGAAACTTCACCCACATGCCGAAAAATAGAATCAAAAATAAAATTAAGGAAACGCGGCGTCGCCGCCGATAAACGCCACCACCATGCAAATACCTAGAAGCGAAAATAGAATCGGGGAAGCGCTGCGGAACAGCCAGTCCCTGTCCCCCAGCAAGGAAGGCCGCAGAGTCAAGCTGCGGATGATTCTGAAAACGTCGTCTGCCTGCCCCGAGAAAAACAAGACAAGCAGAACGACAGCACTCCATTCCTTGAGCTGTCGCAGCCAAGGGGGTGTCTTTCGCCGTTCGGGACCATCTTCGGGGACACGATAGGGGACACGGTTATAGAACCTCATGGGGTCGTACCTTCGCCGTTCGGGACCTGCGTACGGAATGCGGTTCATCGGAACACCGCACAGGCCAGCAGCCAGCCGAAGCCCACGGCCAGCGAGAGGCTGGTTAGGTCACTTTGCCTCATTAGTCCGTTTGTCCGGTGTATCGCCTTCCTCGTCAAACTCTTCTTCCTCTTCCTCTTCCTCTTCGTCGGTAAACCTCTCCAAGATCCATGATGGGGTGGGTTGGCTGAGCCATTCCTCCAGGGCGCGCAGGTGCTTGAAGCCCAACAGACGCATGAGGTGTCTCTCCTCGTTCAAGGGTTCTTCCTCCGGATCACACAGTGCCCCCCATTCTTTTGCTTCAGTTGATTCGAACGTCGAAACTCGCCTTGCAAATTCGACGAATCCAGCCTGTGGACGCAGCTGATCGAGAGAGCCAGAAGCCATGAAACTCTCCGGCCCCTCTCCACCTATTTGGGTCAGGGAGATGTACTTTTGGTCGGGATGTCTCGCTTGGTAGTCAGCTAATGTCGCAGCATACCCCGGCTTAAGTTGGGGCTTGATGAAGGTCTCGAATAGTGCTTCATCTAGCTCGTAGATGGCTATGCGGTTACCGAAGGGCTGGCTGCCACCCGCGTACCGGCGCCACTGCCAGCATTCGACCGGGCGCCCAAGGCCGAGCAGTTCACGCTCTCCCGGCACTTCCTGGATGCTGCCAAAGACCGCGAGTTCCACTCGGCGAATCGCTATCATCTGCTCATACTTCGAACCGCCTCCTGTGCCACACCCAGCAAGAGCGGTCTTCTGCCACCGGAGGCTCTCTCTCGCAGAATCCTCGCCGTTGCGCTGCACGATAGAGCGCCATGTTTCGATGGACTTCTGCACGTATTCTTCCGGTGTTGCTGGAACCGCAGGCACGCCCTTCCGCTGTGGTGGGTGTGACTCCACCTCGCTCGTTAAGTCAGCATTCAGCGAGGTTACAATCGGCGGATGTTTTTGAACACGAACCTTAATCTGTGTCCAGACGAACCGGCCGAGCTCTTCCCTGGAAATCTCCAGTGGCTTCAGTGCAGCCACGGCCCTGTCCATGAGCTTTGAGGTCTCTTCTTGAGCTGCCAGCACGCGGGCAAGCAAACCACTGTCTTCGAGTTCCTCGGGTCGGTATTTCACCAGCAGGGCCAAAACGTCGGCCAGGCCAGCCTCGGCTGGTATGTCTGCTATCCTTGCACCTAGCGGGAGGATAGTTACGTCGGGACTCGTAAACGACAGGTTGCCAACCCTGATCCGACCCGGCTCGACGGTGCACAGCACCGGGCTTCGGCTCAAGCTACCGACTACTTTTCGCAACCAGTCGATGGCCATGTAGGGGGCCCGCCCGTAGCCTCCTTGAATGACCTGGGCAGGGAACACAAGGTCCGCTCCCGTGGTGACAAGCTGGACCTCTGACTCGCGGACATAGAAATCCACAAATTGTGGGCGGGCGTATTTCTTCGGCACTTTAGGTGCGAAAAGGTACTTCAGCGCTAGCCTGAGTTCCCGCAATTCGACATCGAATTCAACTTTCACGGGCTGGGTACCCCGATTCTCTAGCCCCGCGAGCTCGTCATCATTTCACGCAGTCGGTCGATTCGCCCTTGGAGTTCCATATGTGTCGTGCGGTCTCCAAATGCGTCAGCAATCGCAGCCTGCGTATTCAAAACAAAGAAGGGTACAAGCGTACCGACAAGCGCTGCCGCACGCGCATCCGGCACTGAAACGATATGTCTAACCATGTAGAAAGCCAGTCGAGCACACTGTTCGGGCGGATTGTCGCGACTCGCCTCGAACTCAGTGGCGTAGGGCGTAGCGTCATCCGAGTTGTGGCCGTCAGCAGCGTCGAGCTCCTGGAAAAAGGCAAGCGATTCGGGCCAGGGGACGTATTCGCGCTCAGCGAGAAAGCTGCAGGTAATCCAGTGCTGAAATCCCCGCAGCGCGGAATCGGCCTCTCCACCAAGAGACCTTCGGAGACGTGGGAACTCAGCCGAAAATCTTCGGTCTATCACCCTTACGGCAGACTCGAACTGGCGTTCCCTTGCCTTGCGCAACCCATGCGCTATCCGTTCGCAGGTTGTCCTCCAGTGGGAGACCGACCTCACTCCGTCGCTGGCCGACCGCACCGGTTGGAGGCAGCTTGGGTTAACTCTGTCTGGGAGAACCTGCCGCTGTCGGCTTCGAAGGATAAGGTAGCCCGCCCAAAGACTGACTACAGCCAACGGGACTAGCCCAAGTTTCGCGGGGATGCCCTCAATCCAAAAAATCCAGCGAGCCGCGAAACCTGTGAACATGCAAGGAACTAGACCCACAAAAACCTTGATCCGTTTTCTCGGGTGAGGCCGGGTCAGCATCCACCATCCGCCAATGCTGACGAGGGTAAGGATTAGCCAGCACACAAACCGGAGTACGGGGCTTTCGGTGAATACGGCCGCCCCCAGGAGGAAGCCACTGAACACGAAGCTGACGACTGCTTCGTTCAGGTCTCCGCAGGGGGATTCGGGTTCTGCCAAACTTTGCATGACTGGGTTTGGGTGTGCTACGGACCGTAGCAATAGAATCCACCGCTGTCAATTAGTTGGCGGGCAATATTGGGGCCATGAAACAGCCCGCAGGAAAGAAGCTCATACAGGTCAACGTCCGGATGACGGAAGAGGACTTCGCCTTGTTGATGAAAGCCGCAGAGAAACTCTGGCCAAACGCCGAGATGACTCGTTCAGGGATTGTTCTCAGCTTGGCAAAGATGGCCGCCAGGAAAGCGTCAAAGTGAATCCCTACCCCGACCTTACCCCAGGACAGTAGATCGCCTTACTTCGAGCCGACTTAAAGCATCCTACCTACCGCCACCAATGCCTCCGCTCTGTTCCCCTGCATGCTCAGGCAGGGAGGGAAACCCGATGGCAAAGACGGTGTGAGCAAGCGGCTGCGGATGGAGTTTGAGGCCCGGCTGCGGATGCTGGAGCGGGACTACATGCGGAGACTCATCGCGACAATCAGCGAGTTCGAAGCCCGCAGCGGAGTGCGGCCCACCATAGAGAAAGACTCTTTCAGCACCAAGAAACACCGAAAGCCTCAGCCTTGACTCTCAAGATGAGCGGGGCCAGAATTTCCGCACCACGAGACTCCTTCTGAGGATTCCATGAGTGAAACCGAAGATGTCCAGTTGCTCAAAAGCAGCACCATTCCACCTGTGCGCGTCACGGCGCGAGGATTCCAGACAAATGAGGAAGCAAAGAAGGTTGGTGAAACGGTGGGTGCGGTTTTGTGGATGATTGGTTCCATCATAAATCTCGAGCGGCTGGAAGGGGTGACGGTTGCATATGACTACGATGAAGCGCTCACCGAACTGGATCGTGGATTCGAATCAACGGCCCAGTTGCAGCGGACAAGAGATGATGTGGCAATTGGGGCCGCGATGGCCGCGCCTGTCATGAGAGAAGGGCAAGTAAAAGCGCATCTTTTTATCCATGGAGCGATTGCCGAGGCCCTGCAGCAGCAGACTGAGAAGGGATGGCGAACAGCGTTCTATACGCTTGCACATGAGGCCGCACATGTAGAAGAGTTTTGCCGTCGCGACAAAGCAATGCCAGGGGTTCTGCTTAATCTGAGGCTTCAACACGAACAGGCCGTTCTGTACGAAATCGCTGACATGTGTTGGGGGGAATATGCTGCTAGCCGACTGAGCTCCTTTGCCGACCCTGAACAAGGAAAAGCGTATGAAGAAACGTTCTGCGATGTCCTAAGGCGAACCCGGGAGGGTGGGAATGGGAATATCCGGGCCTACAGAATGCATGGTGACACGTCCCAGCTTCTAGACGAGATAACTGAGGGGTATGGAAGCCTCTCGAAGTACGCGTCCTACCTTTTGGGACATCTAGCGGGCGAGGACCAAACGCTGGAAAAAGACGCTGGAAATGCGTGGAAGGTCCTTGAGGAAACACAGTACTTCTCCGACTCGATGAAGACCTTGAATCAGATCTTCGATGGAATGTGGCGGACGCGCGACACTTGGACAGGGTTTGAAGTCTTTGAGCCGTTGATGAAGTGGGTTCGTGACATGCTCAGAATCGCGGGTATCACGCTCTCGATGCGAGGCGGCATGCTGTACCTGGACGTGCCCTTTAGCGAAGCAACGATGCCGTAGGAAAGGTTGATCGGGACGCCAACTTGTCGTTCTGAGGATGTCCGAAAAACGTGTGATTGTTGAACCGATGAAACAGGCCAAGAAATGGAAGCTGGTTAGGGGCGGCTAGCAGCGGGTGGATTCTCGAACCCTCGTTTTTGCGTTACTACGCGGAAGGTTTTGAACGCGAGCCGGGCTTTCACAAGCTGCACGTTCTCCTGGTTCCCTCCGAGTGACTCCGAGATGGCCGCCTTCGATGTGGTACAAAGTGGGCCGCAAATAACTCGCTTAAGCCGGAGCTGATTGGAGAAATTCACGAAATAGAGGCCAGTAGAGACATCGCGATCTTGCAGGGGGGTGTACACGCGAAGCTCGGCTTCGTATTGCCAGTCGAGAAACTTCGTAAATAGGAGGTCACGCGCCGTTCGGTAATCGATTCTTTGAATGATTTGCCTGCCAGCGACGTACCGGACTTCTTCGAGAAGCTCATCCGGGACCTCAAAACCGAGGGCCATCCCAGTGTGCTTTTCGGCGTAGTGACTCCAAAGCAGGGTATTGTGCCAGCCCCTACAAAAACACAGCATTCCGTACTGCTGGCTCATCGCTGATTTCCATGCCCGCAACTCGCGCCGAGCACGAGGGTGAGGGTGTGAGAAGGCGGCCAGGTCAAAAGGGTCGTTGAGGTCATCGAAAGTGGCGATCTTCATGCGGCGATGGGTGAGGTTGTCCAGCGCATAGCGCGCCGGCAGAAAGTGGTACACGAGCATCGCGGCGGGCCTCCGAATGTTCGATTAACGCGCTGCCCTTATAGCTGTTCCGACGCCGATCCGCAATTGCGCCGCGTTTTTTTTTCCAGCCCATGCCGCGTGCGCGAAGTGCGGCAACGCGACTGCGGTCCACGTAGACTGGCCTACCGAGTCGCTTCCCCTTCGCGCGCGTGTTGCGTAGGCCAGCCTTCACCCGCTCGACAATCAAGCTGCGTTCGAGTTCGGCCACAGCACCCAACACGGTGAATACCTGCTCGCTGAGGCTCTCGACAAACTCGATGCCTGGGCTGACTGTGCGGTGATTCCGCTTTCTGGATCTGGATTCAGTTGTGGTGGGTCATCTTGCCCAGCGGCCGTTCGTGACGCTACTGTGGTCTTGCATGCCACCCGGTTCAGGTCCCATGCATGTGCCCATGCCGCCCATCGTGCAGGCGCGCCAAGGTACTTCGGAAACAGCAACCATGCCCACATCTAATACCCAAATGCGTCGGGCGCGCGGGTGCCGCCCGCCAACCGTGTAGGACCTTTCTTCCGAACCGAATCGCTTGGCGGGGACGCGACATCGTGAGGCGGCTTCCGTCTGGTCGGTTGACTCAGGGCTAGCCCCACCCTGATAACTTCGAGAAAGTGACCGTGAAGCACATCATCAGCGATGCGTTTGGAAGGTTCAAAGACCGGCGAGAATTGGGAGGGGCAAGTGGGCAAAGGAAAATCGAAAAAAGTCCTGCAAATTTGCAGGACTGCCCGAACTGGTACGCTTGCGCCAGCCTTTGCCGGATGGCATCCAGAGGCGATGACCAAGCTTTGGGCATCGGTGAGCAGCAATAGAGGGTGCTGACTTCTGCCAAGCTGCAGGGCGGTTGGAGGTACCAAAGTAGCGGTTCTAGGAGCGGGAAGGAGTGCAAAGAGGGAATCCAACCGTGACACTTGACCACGTTCCGTATGCACAAGCAGCTTCAGGTAGCTGAGGTCCGGAAACTCGGTGAAGAAGGCAGTGCGGAGTTCCAGCGGCACTCAACTGCGAAGAATCAGTTCTCGAAGCTCGGTAAATTCGTTTGGCCCCTTGTTTGTCGCGAGGAATCCAATCTGTGCTCGCATGACTTTTACGGCTTCATCTCCCAACGAATATTGGGTTGGTTCAAGGTGCGGTGTGAAAACTGATTGCAGTTCGTCCAACCTCAGAATGCTATCCACGTCGAGCAGCCCCGGCTTTTGTGGAAGGAAGGTGAGCTGTGGAAATTCCATTTTCCTAACTCGATCAACGAAGGAGGCACTGAACTGCGCTTCTCCAGTGCGGGAGTCAGCTAGGCCGAATATCTGAGCGATGACGCAGCGCCGACGCTGAACCTTTCCTCGAAACCCACGATTGTCGACTCCCCATGGCGGGGCTTCGGGTATCACAAGCAGGACGGGCCGACGCTTTGCCCGGACGACCATGAATTCCTCATTCGTTTCGAGTCTTGGGGAGGCGAGTGGAATTGTTCTGCGAAAGGAGTCGCCCGGAGCCGCTACGATCTGGAAGGCTGACGCAATCGTCTTTGTGGGCTCGTTTGGATCGGGGATTGGCCTCCAGAGTTCCAGGTTCTCATGTGCGTAATAGGCATGTGTCCAGAAGAACTGGCCAATGGAGAATTGCGTATGGTAGCCGAGCGGTAGCTTTTTGTAGAAATCTTCGCCGAACCATTCGTCGATGAACATTACCGTGCGCTATCAAGTCTTGCCACTGCATCGAAATACTCTTCGTCATATTCGGGTGGAGTGAAATCAAACTTACTTTGGGAAACTGCGGTTCGTGCCTCTACATCCTTCCAAAACCTTTCGCGGGTTCGCTTTATTTCTCGCGGATTCTTTCCCGACGATGAACGAACGTAAGTAGGTGGTCGTTGTTCCGCAATCCGTGAAAAGTCCAAAGGCTCATTCCTGACGCCATGTTCCATGGGTTCCGTGCAGAAGTAAACGTAGTCGAGAATCTCTCCCGTAGTCTTGTCACCCCACCTATGGAGAATCGTTTTCAGCGCCCCCTCATCTTTGTAGGACTGAAACAGTCCTCCGATCCCTACTGACTCCGATGACCTAAGGAACTTAGTGTCGAACTCCGGGCGGGAACTCGCCTTTTCGACCAGCACATCCTGGGCAAGAAGCTTCTGTAACAAACCATCGAACTCGCGCGCCCAAGGACCAAGATGAAAGAATTTCCACTGGAAACCCGTAAACGTCTGACGGTGGATACGGAAGTACTCCACATCGAACAGGTATAGGAGTTTCAGGAGTTTCGTCTTGGTCAAATAGCCGCCGTGTTCAACCACAGAGGAGGCGATGGCGGGAATGAGCTTTTCAACGGCAGGGTTCATCGCAGCAACGGAGATACCATTACAGCATATCCAGTCTAGCCTTGAAGGCCAGTTTGCCCAAGCATTACTTTTCCGGATGTCTGATCAGCGCTGTCCCCTCCGGCATCCTGCAAGGTAAGCTATGACTAGCAATGGCCTCAAAGCGCTCGACCTGGAATGAGTGGGAGTTTGTTACCGTGAGGCGAAAGCGTAAGACGAAGAAACCGAACGTCACCACAACGAATCTCGACTTCGCTGCTGCGAAATTTGGCGAAGCGCGCGAGATCGTCCGGGAAGGCGTCGAACGATCTGTTCCACACAAGCGCAGGCTCAAGGATCTCGCTGAAGGCGCCGATGCAGGGCTGGCAGTGATGGAGCGATTGGCTCGCGGTGAAATCACGGTGGAACAATCTCTGAAGGAATTCGAAATCCTCGGTGCAAGATGGCCATTCCTAAAGCTTAATCCGCCGCCTCCTGCGCTTCCGCCACAATTTGCATCAGAGCTATTGAAACTCGTCAGGTCCGCCCAGGAAAAACGCCCCCAGGCTCCGCAAGAGCTTCAAGAATGGCTGCGTCGAACATTTGCTAAGCCCCGAGGCAGGCCCACCGATGCGAACCTGACGCCAGTATACCGAGCCGCTGCTAGGTTGCGTAGGCGAGGATGGAGCTGGATGCGAATTACAAGGAAGCTGTGCCCTTTGCGAAATGCAGAAGGGCACCAGTGTGCAAAATCATGCGTCGATAAGATCAGAATGGGCGTCAAGGAATACCAGGCCTGAACCCCCGAGAAAAATTGGTCTGATTTTTCTCGGTTTTGACAGCCTCCGACTATTCCCCGTAGTCTCACCGCGTAAGATCAGGTGACATCATGTGGCAAACCCTCACTGAACGTGAAGTCGCTACAAGTCTCCGTTGCTCCGTCGCTGCGCTGCGACGGATGCGAAGAGAGGGGCGGGGTCCGAGATGGACGCGGATTGGTCGTTTGGTCAGATACCCGGAGCGCTGGCTGATCGAATTCGTCGAGCAGAACGCTGATGCTCGAAAACAAAGCGCTAGCACTGCAGGACCTCGCGTGGCCGAGGCGCGGTAGATGGTGAAGGGCACGACCGCCAGCGGAGCCCGGCGCATTGTGGCCACGTACGATTACAAGGACGAGGCGGGGTCACTGCTTTTTCAAGTCGTGCGCTATGAGCCGAAAGATTTCCGCCAGCGAAGGCCGGACGGAAACGGCGGCTGGATCTGGAACCTCAATGGGACGCGGAAAGTCTTGTACCGCCTGCCTGAGTTGATCGCCGCGGCGCGCGATCAACTCGTTTTCATCTGCGAGGGAGAGAAAGATTGCGACACGCTCGCTGAGCATGGATTGCTCGCAACCACTAACCCCAGCGGTGCGGGTAAATGGCGCTCTGAATTTAACGACCATTTCGCGGGACGCGACGTGGCGGTGCTGTACGACAACGATGGGCCCGGGATGGATCACGCGAGCACCGTAGAGGCGGCTCTTGCTCCTGTGGCCCGCCGCCTCCGCGTTGGGTGTTTGCCCGGTCCCGAGAAATCGGATGTTAGCGACTGGCTGGACGACGGTCACACTTGCGAAGACCTGCTGGACTTTGTGGCGACATTGCCAGACTCCGAGCCTGCGGCAACAGGGACGAATCGGTCGGATGCTGGAGTGTTGCTTTCAGAGGTCCGGCCGGAGCGGGTGGAATGGCTGTGGCCGGGCTATGTCCCGCTGGGGAAGATCACCATGCTCGATGGCGACCCCGGTCTGGGCAAGAGTTTGCTCACGCTGGAAATCGCTGCGCGAATAAGTCGCGGCGAGGCCATTGCTGGCACTGGCAAAGGTCTGGCTGGCGGCGTAGTGCTTCTCACCGCCGAAGACGGACTCGGAGACACGGTGAGGCCACGACTGGAAGCGGCCGGGGCCGACCTCCAGCGCATCGTCGCACTGAAGTATTCACCGGATGAGCAGGGCGAAAAAACAGCGAGCTGCATTCCGGTGGACATCCCGACAATCCGGCAGGCTATTGCGCGCGTCGCCGCGAAGATGGTGATTGTGGACGTGCTCATGGCCTATCTTCCGGCAGAGACCAACACCTACCGGGATCAACACGTGCGCCTGGCCTTGGCGCCGCTCGCGCAGATGGCCGCCGTGGAGAGCGTGGCCGTGATCTGCATTCGTCACCTGACCAAGGCGCTTGGCGGGAGTCCTCTCTATCGCGGTGGGGGGAGTATCGGGATCATCGGCGGGGCTCGCGCAGGACTGCTCGTAGCGAAAGACCCAGATTCGGAAGGACAGATTGTGCTGGCGCAAACAAAGAGCAATCTCGGCCCACCCATGCCTTCACTCAGCTACAAGATCGAGCCGGACGCCAGCGGCGTGCCCCGCATCCAGTGGCAAGGCAGCAGCAGCCAAACAGCAACCTCTCTCCTCGCTGCAACGGTGGGAGACCCTGGGGAGTCCGGCGCGCTCGCTGACGCCAAGGAGTTCCTGCGCGCAGAGCTGGCGGGCGGACCTCGTCCGCAGAAAGAGTTGTTCGCTGAAGCAAGAAGGGTAGGCATCTCGCAAAAGACTCTGCGACGAGCCAAGGCTGCGCTGAGGGTGAAGTCCAGCAAAGAAGGGTTCGACGCCGGCTGGCACTGGTCTATCTCCGGCGAGGGCAAAACGCACGAAGATGGCCATATTCTCGAAGATGGCCACCTTCGGCAAGAAGCCTCCGCCAACAACCAGCTATCTTCAAACGACTCATTGGCTTGCTCGAAGGTGGCCAAGATGGCCAACTGCGAAGGTGGCCAAACCACTTTGGCCATCTTCGAAGACACTACCGTCACATCGTCACGCGATGCCCGGCTACATGGTGGCGAGGACAGAGAAGAGGAGGGGGACGGGGAGGCTAGGGTATGACTTCGGCAGCAGAAATTCTCGCCGAGCTGCGGCAGCGCGGCGTGGCAATTCGGATTGACGGCGACGACATCTGCCTGCGGCCCAAGCGCGCCCTCGATGAAGCGCTCCTGGCACGTGTCCGGCAGGAAAAGCCCGCGATCCTGGCAGCCCTTCGAAGCCGTCCAGCGACGTGCTCGCCCGAATGCTACCAGATTGACCCCGGCGTGTGGATTCACCGACCGTGCGCGGGCTGCAGGACAGCGGCACAGCGCTCCCGAGTCCCGAAGTCTCGGGATGGGGCTAGCCCGCCCAAGCCCGTCCCGAGGCCTCGGGACGAAGCAACTGTATGCTGGCACTGTGAGGGACAGCGAACCTGCGGGTGCATCGCGTGTTGCAAAAACGGCCCCGAGGCTTCGAGAGCAGCCTGCGTCGTTTGCAAAGGGACAGGTGAGCGGCGTGGCTGGATTCAGTAGACTCCCCCGCCCGAGCGGGCGTGCCAGCGAATGCCAACCTTTCGCGAGCGATCCCGCTCATGGGCCCGATGCACAACGGAACAATGCGGCGCGGGCTGTACGCGGCTGTGGGGTGGGGCCTTTCACCCGCCCCGTTCGCCACGCGAATCGACAGGACGGTGACGTCGATGGTGAACGCGACCAATTGGGACGTGCTGCGCGCCACGCTGAGTGGTTCGCCTGGCCAGCACTCTGCGGAGTGCAGCGGCTGCGGGCTTTGGCTCTTGCCAGGAGATCGCGTCTACCGCGTGCCTCGGCTGCGTGGCTGGCAGTGCTCGGTGGAGTGCGCGGAGACAGCCTTGTTCGGGCAGGAGCACTGCCGCTGGTGCGGAGCCGGGATGAGCAAGGCTTACGCCGGCATCGGCAGTCGCCTGTGTTCGGAAGACTGTGAGGCGAACTACGACGCCCATGTGCTGGGCGACCGGACGGCGCGCCTGGGCACGGGCAAGCGGCTGATGCTCTGGCTTCAGCGCTGCCAGCCGGATGTGTTTCGCAGACTGATCGGCGCAGCTACGGCGCAAGGTCGCTACTGCCAGAACCCGAATTGCAAGCGGGGCGAGATCGGGCAGCCAGCGGGCCTTGATCACCTGCGTGAGGGCAGCCGCTTTTGCTCCCCCGAGTGCCGGGTTGAGGCCCACAGGAATGGCGGGCCTCATAAAGTCCTGACCGACGATTTTCAGGCTGCTGAAACCCGCATTTGACGCGGGTTTTCGCGTATCAAATCGGCGGGAATGGGCCGTACCCCTATCCGCTGTTTCAGGGGCGTTCGCGTAACAGAAACACGGAGAGCGCAGTGGATCGTTCATCCGACACGCGCTCTTGCAGTTGGGCCATGCGGTTCAATGGGGAGTCGGGAAACAAACGTGCGGGCTGGCTTGCCCGGCCATCGGAGTTCACGGGAGCTTCAGGATTCCCTGGAGCAGTGCAGTGTTGTGGTATCGATTGAGGAGCCCAGATGAAACCCGCCGCCCGTACCCGTTCGTAGGTCAACTTGTCGAGCCGCTTGGAAGCGTAAAGTCTTTAATTTGCTGTCACCTGCCGAGTGTAAGTCATTGATTTTCCACTTCCCTTCGATGCTGCTTATTGCGCCTATTTTTTGCGCGTGCGAATCCACAGCACCCGGAGCAATGACAGGGCGACGATTGCAGCCGAAACCCACGAGTGAAAATGCTTCCAACCGCCGCCGCTAGGCGCGCTTACTTGTTGCCTGCGGTTGCCCGGTGCTGGACTGCTCGGCCCTGTCAAACGCGGAACCAAGTCAGACGACCGAATTCGGGCAGCCCTTGCGCGCCCGAAAGACGCCTTCCTCATCGGAAGTCCTGCTGCTGTCTGAGTACCGACTAACACCGGAACTCGCCATCCCTATTTAGAGCCAGCAAGTCCGTACATCTCTTTGTGTTGAAGAGTAATCTCCATTTAATTAGACTCCCTCCGGCAAGTATTGGCGGTCCATGAGGTAAGACTTGGCCCCTGAAGCCGGCGCAATCGTAAAAGTTCGTTCGCGGCAGTATCTGGTCGAGGAGGTCGTTCCGCGCGTTTCCGCCGTCGACCAGACCCTGGTCCGGCTTTCGTGTCTCGACGATGACGCACAAGGTAATTTCCGTGGCCTCGTTTACATCCGAGCGTTCTTGTCATGAGTAACGATTTCTTTGAAAGGCCGATTCTCAACTCACCTTACGCGTACCCTGCGCTTCACTGGGAATTGGATTCTCAGGGACAGCCAACGGAGCGGATCATCGAAAACCGCCGGCGGGTCGAGTTCATCACGCCGATCCCAAAGCCGAAAAAACGCAAGAGTTCGGCCACCCAGCAGGACATGGTTTTCGACGAAGGGCTCGGGCTGTCGACGCAGAAACAGCAGTACGATCCCACACCAATCATCAATGAATTGCGCGGCTATGTGGATCAGTGGCGGCAGTTGCCCAACCCGAACGACTGGCACGTCACTCCAGAGACAGCCTGCCTCCTTCAACACTGGCGCCACCACAAGTTCAGTGGTTTTCGACCGTTCTTCTGTCAGGTGGAAGCTGTCGAAGTAGCGATTTGGTTGATGGAGGTCGCACCCAAGCTCGGGAAATCCGGCGCTAAGTTCCTGGAGCATCTCGTCAATGCAAACAACGACGCAAACCCAGAATTGATGCGCTTGGCGCTGAAACTCGCCACAGGTGCTGGCAAGACGACCGTCATGGCCATGCTCATTGCCTGGCAGACGATCAATGCAGTTCGCCGCCCGGGCAGCACGAAGTTCACGCGCGGATTCCTGGTGGTTACGCCGGGCATCACAATTCGTGATCTCTTCCCTCGACCGACAGACGCAGGGCGCACTGCCGATCTTGTTGCACTCGCTTCAGGGCCTTATTGTTTTGCGAATCGTGCGGATCAGGGAAGACAAGGCGGAGATATTCATCGAGCCTCTCACGGTTGAGGCTCACGTTCGTCATCAGTCGGAAGGCGTTTTCCAGTTCGGTGAATCTTGTGTTGACCAGGTTGAGCATCCGTTCGGCTTGTCTCAGACGCTCCCGAATATCCTTTGTGTGAAGAACGCGGATCGTAGGTCCACCTCTCAGCGCCATAGTCAACGTGTTCTGACATACCACGCGAATGGGCCTGAATTTAATCTGCACGCTGCTCGTACCGTCATGGGTGTTGCTCAGCAACAGAAATTTCTCGGCGATATCTCCTTCGAGCACCGTGATAGGTCGCCCACACCCGGCCATTTCCTATAGCGTTGATACCCTGAACCGAATACAATCTCGCCCGAAACCAATAAACTGCCGTTCGGGACTGACATGCCGAAGCGAGTGAGCCCAACTGGGAGCGAGCTGTTCATCGTGGACAACAGTGTCGAGGACTGGCAGGTTGTCCGCTATCTTCACGACTGGTGCCAGCTCTCCAAAGGCATTGACGTTGCCACGGGCTACTTTGAAATTGGTTCTCTGCTGGCGCTCCGGGACGAATGGCAGAAGGTAGATCAAATCCGAATCCTGATGGGGGACGAGGTTTCGCTCCGCACCAAAAATGCATTCACCAATGGCCTGCGCCGCGCGTCCGCCACACTGGATTCCAGTCTGGAATGCGCGAAAGAGACGAACGACTTTCTCGTCGGCGTCTCGGCTATCGAAGAGGCGATCCGTGCCGGCAAAATTAGCTGCCGCGTCTATCGCAAGGACAAGTTTCACGCCAAGGCGTACATCACCCACGCGCGGCTGGAGGTGGTAGGCTCCAGCGCGCTGGTCGGTTCCTCCAATTTCACTTTTCCCGGCATCACGGAAAATATCGAACTCAATGTCCAGATCACCGGCCAGCCCGTGAACGTGCTTCAAGAGTGGTACGAGGAGCACTGGAACGACGCCGAAGATGTCACACCCGAGATTCTGAAGACCATCGAGCGCCACACGCGCGAGTACCGGCCTTTCGAGGTCTATGTGAAGGCGCTGCAAGAGTTCTTCCGGGGCCACGAGCTGACCGTGGATGAGTGGGAGCGAACGCAATCGCGAATTTACCCGATTCTCGACCAGTACCAACGTGAGGGTTACGGCGCGTTGATGAAAATCGCGCGGCGCTATCGCGGAGCGTTGCTGTGCGACGGCGTCGGCTTGGGCAAAACCTTCATCGGATTGATGGTGATCGAGCGGCTCATCGAGCACGAACGCAAGCGCGTTGCGCTGTTTGTTCCGAAAGCCGCGAGAGAGCCTGTTTGGGAAGCGGTGTTGCGGCGCTACCTGCCTCACATCAGCGGTGACTTCAGTAACTTGGTGATCTTGAATCACACGGACTTGCTTCGTGGTGGCGAGTATGAAAAGCGCCTGGACCGCGTCACTGAAATGGCGGACGCCATCGTCATTGATGAAGCGCACCACTTCCGCAATCCCGGTCTCTTGGAGAAATCGCGGTACTGGAAGCTCTACCACCTCGCCGAGGGCAAGGAGCTATTCCTGCTCACCGCTACGCCCATCAACAACCGGCTGATTGACCTCCAGCACATGATCGAGCTTTTCTCGCAGCGTCGCGCCGATTATTTCCACGAAGCGCCGCTGGGCATCCACTCGCTACCGGGCCACTTTCGCAAGATGGAAAAGGAACTGGAGCGCAGCGTCTTGCAGAAGGAACTCGGCGCCGATAGCATGGAAACGAATCAAGTCGAGGCCGAGCAGGTGCTGGCTAACGACGCGCTTTTCCAGGCGCTGGTGGTGCAGCGCAGCCGCGCTTACGTGAAGCAAAGCCAGAAGCAGCATGGCGCGGCGGAGGCCACCTTCCCCAAACGGCACGATCCGCAAGTGGCGGACTACTCCATCAAGAAAACTTACGGACGGCTTCTCGAACTCATCGAGAAAGCGTTCAACAAAGACAAGCCGCTCTTCTCGCTGGCCATCTACTACCCGCTGGCCTACTACAAAGGGCCGGACGCCACGATTGATCCCTTGAAGCAGGGCCGCCAGAGGGAAGTGGTCAGCCTCATCCGCGTGCAATTCCTCAAGCGCTTTGAAAGCTCCGCCCGCTCGGAGCGGAAGAAGAACGTGGTGTGCGGGTTGATGAGCAGCAGCGCACGCCTCTCCACGGTGTTGGCCGGCGCGATGGCGAAGCCGTTGGAGCCGGAAGGCTCCTT